>CAMJAZ010000401.1 GCA_946403735.1 uncultured Selenomonadales bacterium | reverse complement strand
CCAAGCGGCGAAGGCGGCGGTACTCCCCTTGATATGCCAAGTGGTGGTGGCGGCGGCAGTTCGTCAAGTTCAAGTTCCGTAAGTTGGAGCGGCGCTACTGAAATTACATCAGCGTCAACGGTTGAAAGTCCAACGTACACGTCAAGTTCCAGTGGACAAAATGCCGTACTTGTCAACACGTCTGAAACTGTTACGATTAACAATCCAACTGTCACGAAAAGCGGCGGCGATAGTGCTGGCGATAATGAAAGTTTTTACGGCACAAATTCAGCTGTACTTGTCAAAGGCGGTTCGACGACAAATATTAACGGCGGCACAATTACGACTGATGCGGCTGGTGCTAACGGCGTCTTTTCATACGGCGGCAACGGCGGACAAAATGGCGCGGCTGGTGACGGTACGACGATTAATATTTCTGACGCGAATATTAAAACGACTGGCAACGGTTCAGGCGGAATTATGACGACTGGCGGCGGCGTGACTGTTGCTAAAAATTTGACGATTGAAACAAGCGGTCAATCATCAGCGGCAATTCGTACAGATCGTGGCGGCGGTACGGTAAACGTTACTGGCGGCACGTACACTTCAAACGGTCTCGGTTCACCTGCAATTTATTCGACGGCGGCTATTACCGTAAGCGACGCAAATTTAACGTCCAATCTTTCCGAAGGCGTCTGCATTGAAGGTTTAAATTCCGTCACGCTTAATAATTGTACTTTGACTGCGAATAACACGCAGACTAACGGTCAAGCAACTTTCCTTGATGCCGTGATGATTTATCAGTCAATGTCAGGCGATTCTGCGGAAGGTACGTCAACTTTCACGATGAACGGCGGCACGATTAACAGTAAATCTGGTCACGTCTTCCACGTTACAAATACAAGCGCGGTTATAAATTTAAACGGCGTCACGATTAACAATGAAGATTCAAACGGCGTACTTTTAAGCGTAAGTGCTGATGGTTGGAGCGGCGCATCGAATGTTGCGACGCTGAATGCTAGCGGACAAAGTTTGAACGGAAATATTTTAGTCGGTAATGATTCAACATTGACAATGAATTTGACGAATGGCGCGACGTTTAACGGAAATTTAAGCGGCAACGTTACAAATGCTAGCGGCAATGTTGTTTCAAGTTCAATCGGTACGGTAAACGTTACGCTTGACGACGCCAGCAAATTGTACCTTAGCGGCGACACTTACGTTTCATCATTTTCTGGCAACGCGGCTAACGTCATCACGAACGGCTATAATTTCTACGTCAACAATAGCATTTTGGACGGCACTACGACGCAGGAAAATACTGTACCTTCGGCATTAGTATTTGACGCGGCGCAAAGTCTTGTTTCAGCGTCGTCAACGTTTACTGGCACGATAAATTTAAATGAACTTAATAACGTGAAAAATGTTGACGCGTCCGCTACTGCAAACAACGTGATAGTTATCGGCAATTCCTATGACAATTCAATTCTTGGTGGTAGCGGCGCTGATTCAATGTACGGCGCGGCAGGTAATAACACTTTGACTGGTGGCGCGGCACGTGATCAATTTTGGTTTATGGGTGACGGCAACGCGCAGGTTACAGACTTTGTCCCAACTAACGGCGAAACTGCAGACGTTGTAACTTTTTATAATGTTGGTCTTCAAAATGTCATTCGTGCAGGTTCGCAGTTAAGCTTTATAGCTAACAGTGGCGCGACAATGAATCTGCAGACAAATTCTAGCGAAGGCGAAGAAATATTTTTATATTCACTTGACGGCAATAATATTTATGGCGCGAAAGTTGGCAATGATTCAAATCAAAGTTTGACGTACGACGCGGGAGTAAATTATTATTATTTACAGGGTGACGGCGGAACTTTGAATGTCAACTCGGATGGTCACAATGAAATTTGGCTGGACAATAACGCGGGACGATATTATTTCGGTATTAAAAATGTTCAAGCGAATAATTCTGGCGAAAATATTTTAGCTGGAAACAGTTACAATAATTTAATTGTCGGCGGCAGTGGTAGCAATTCACTTTGGGGCGGCTCTGGCTCTGAAGATGACACGTTGCAAGGCGGCGACGGCTACAATATGTTTTGGTATGGAATCGGCGAAGGTAACGACACTATCACTAATGCGAAATCCAGCGACGTTATAAATTTGTATAATGTAAGCGTTGATCAAATTATCGGCAAAGGTACTGGAATGAGCAGTAATAATGGTCAAGTTGTGTACAGTATTTCACCAATTTTTTCAAATAGAAATACTTTGACCGTAAATTATTCTGAAAATCTTTCACCGACTTTCCAACTTGCAAGCGGCGAAAAATATAAATTCAATCGCGAATCTAAAGAATGGCAACAAGTTTGAATAGGTAGTAGGTATTAAAATTTTTCCTACAACCTACAAGCTACAGGCTACACGCTAATGAGCTGGTAGCTGGTAGGATTTACAAGCTACTGGCTACAAGCTACCAGCTACCCGCTAAAATCTAGAATGGAGGAATTTTTATGAAGTTTAAAAAAGGTTTAATCGCGG
>CAMJAZ010000400.1 GCA_946403735.1 uncultured Selenomonadales bacterium | reverse complement strand
CCAACGAAAGGCGGGTTGCCGATGATGAAAGAAAGTTTGTCACGTGATACGACGGTTGACCAGTCAATTTGCAAGGCGTTGGCGCAGATAATGTTGGGATATTTTTTGAGCGGTAGCGGATTTAAATTTTTGTGGAGAATATTTTCAGTTTGACGTAGCATTTGTAATTCGACAATCCACATAGCGACTTTAGCGACGGCGACGGCGTAATCATGAATTTCAATGCCAAAAAAATTTTCAATCGTGACTTTAATGGGGTGAGTCCGATTGAATAAATTGCTATCAAGTTTATCCATTTCGCGAATGGCTTCATTTTCCAATCCACGAATCGACTTGTAAGTTTCAGTCAAAAAATTTCCACTACCACAAGCAGGGTCAAGAAAAGTTAATGACGCTAAATCATTTTGAAAATCGATTAACTTTTGAAGTCGATTTTTTGTATTGGGATGCTTAAGAGAATCTAATTTTTTGCGCAGTTTGTTAAAGAAAAGCGGGTAAATGACTTTGTGAATATTTTCTTCGGAGGTGTAATGCATACCACCTTGTCGCCTAATGTCATGTTCAGGTTCGATAACCTCTTCCATATTTAAAAAACTTTCAAAGAGAGCGCCAAAAATGGAAGGCGAAATTTTTTCCCAATGAAAATTTGAATTAGTAGTATTTTTTTGATTTTCAAGGAAAGCATAGTTAATCGGCGTGGTACGATGATCGCTAAAATCGGGGAAGATAACTTTTTCTTCAAAAAGTTTACCATTGACGTAGGGGAATTTATTTAATTCGGAGTCGATATTGCCGCGCAGTGCAATATCGGTGTTAAGTACGTCAAAAATATTTTGAAGAGCGTTTATTTGATTTTCGCCGTCTAAATTTTGAAGATAATTAGCAAAAAATTTTTCGTCGCTATTTTCATTGAACAAATGCGCATCATCAGCGAAAAAACAAAAAACAAGTCGAACGCAAATTTTGTAAAGATATTCGCGCCAGCCGTCGACAGGAGATTTAAGGTAACGTGCGGCAAAACCAAAATAAACTTTTTTTATAATGGCAAGCGCAGTTTTAGAAAAATTCACGTCGTCTAAGATTGTAGTGTCGTCAGGGTCGACAAGAAATTTTAAGCGGTTGTATTCGTCGGGCAAATTTTCAAGCTTGACGATAACAGGCGGCAAAGTTTCATAGTAGAAGAAAAATTTTTGGGCGTAGTAAATGCGAAATTCGGTAAAGTTGCAAGTGACAATCCAGCGCGGACGTTCACCATAATCCAAATTTTCAGCGTAACGTAAAGCTTGATCAAAAGGCGTCAAGAAAATTCCGTCAGATTGTTGGTATTTATCGGATAAATTTTTTCTGTAATTTTTCTGTTCGATTAAAACTTTAGTTTTTGAGATGTAGCCGTCGATTTTGTGAGTGTAGCCGCCGAAGGATACAGGCTTTTCAAATTCGATAAAGCTACTAGATTTTTCGACGCCGAAAACGTCACGAAGTAAATCAAGCCAAAAACTTTGTGAATGGGCGTCTTCGTTACCGCGTCCACTCCAATCATTAGCGAATTGTCTAGCGGCGTCACGTTGTCCCAAAAGAATCACCTGCTTGCAAGCGTCAAATATTAATATTCTTCCATTGTTGCGCCAACGCTACCAATACGAATTTCGCCAAGCTTTAAATTTAAATCTTGCAACGATTCGCGCAAATCGTTCACGTATGAAGCAAAAATTCCAGCTGATTCGCCCTGTGAAAAATAAAATCTCATGTCCAACATATCATTATCATAAATGCGGAAAGTAAGCTCTGCCGCGCCAATATAATCTGTCAAAACGCAAATTCTTACCCACGTTTCTTTTTTATCGACGCCCGTTTCATTATCGCGGGTACTTTCATCGTACACGTTCAAGTACGTCGGATAACTCATTTCATTGACGTTTAAATAAATAGGCACCATCATTTGGAAGGAGCGCTGATTTTGAACTTGCGAAGTGAAATTATCGCCGCTCATAGCCTTACGCATTGAGTTTGCAAAGTCTGAAACGTCTTTACCCAAGCGGCGGAATTGTCGACCAGGAAGTTGCATTGAAAGTTTTGCCATATCGCACATTTGCATAAATGCCCAAAGGCGCGGCAAGTCTGGCAAATTTTGTTGAACTGCCGCTTGCTGAACCGTCGGTGGAACATTTTGTTGACAAAGGCGCATTAAATTTTGAAGGTGTCGAACTTCATCACGCGACAAAGTTTGTTGTGGATTTTTTATGAACTCCTGCAAAATATTAGCGTCACGCGGATTTATATCAGGATTTTTCATCAGCTGTTGTGCAAGGTCTTTCATTGTGTCCATTGTACGCGGATTATTCATCATTGGCTGACGGAGCATTTGCAGACGCGCGGCATTCATCTGCTGACGTACGCCCTGTTGTTGCGCGATAAATTCTTCTGGCGACATTTGCGGCTGTTGCTGTGTCTGCTGTGACTGTTGAGAAGTATTTTGCGGCTGATTTTGATTAAGCGGTTGCTGAAAATTTTGTTGCGGCTGATTTTGATT
>CAMJAZ010000399.1 GCA_946403735.1 uncultured Selenomonadales bacterium | reverse complement strand
TGCAACGCGCCAAAACTAAGATGAGCGGTGAAAATCTTGAACAAATTCAAAGTTTAATCGGCGAAGTTAAAAATTTGTCGCCGCATGAGTCAAAAGAATTTTTACTCCGCCATGTCGATTTGTTCAGATGGTTGCAACAAAAAATTTTGAACTGTGGCAGACCTTTTGTAATTTCGGATCACGAAGACGAATTGACCGAACACGGGCGCGGTTACGGCACGGGACAAAAGCCGCAAGATTATCTGGAAGAGTTCGCGGAATTTTTGAAATCCAATCAAAATGAAATTGCCGCGCTCTATATCGTTTGCACTCGTCCGAAGGATTTAACACGCGCAGATTTGAAAAGTTTACGCCTTAGTCTTGATGTTGCCGGTTTTACTCTGCCGAAACTAAACACCGCCGTTTCTCAAATGACCAACATTGAAATGACAGCCGACATTATCAGCTTGATTCGTCGTTACACTCTCGGCGCATCGCTTGTAAGTCACGAAGAAAAAATTAAAATTGCCGTCGACAAATTAAAAGCCGCGCATAATTTCACCGCGCAGGAATTGAACTGGATTAACCGCATTGAAAAATATTTGCTCAATGAATCGCTGATAAACGTTGCAGTTTTCGATGAAGTCGGCACGGCGTTCAAAAATGCGGGCGGATTTAAGCGAATCAACAAGGCATTCGGCGGGAATTTGGCGAATATCATTGACGAACTCAACAATTATCTTTACGACGACGGAGGGAACGCGGCTTGACCACTCAAGAAATTGTTTCCAAACTTTGGAACTTGTGTAACGTCCTGCGCGATGACGGCATTACGTACCATCAATACGTAACCGAGCTGACTTATATTTTGTTTCTCAAAATGGCGGAAGAAACTGGCGCTGAAGAAAAAATTCCTGCCGAATATCGCTGGAACAAATTAATTTCTAAAAGCGGCATTGAACTCAAAAATTTTTACAAGGAATTGTTGAATTTTCTCGGCGAAAATGCAACGGGGCGTATTCGTGAAATTTATCAAGGCGCGTCAACCAACATTGATGAGCCCAAAAATCTTGAAAAAATAATCTCCGCAATAAACGCGCTTGATTGGTATTCGGCACGTGAAGAAGGACTCGGCAACCTCTATGAAGGATTGCTCGAAAAAAATGCGAACGAAAAAAAATCGGGTGCAGGGCAATATTTCACGCCGCGTCCGTTGATTGATGTCATTGTAAAGTTGATGAAACCGCAACCGGGCGAACTTTGTAACGATCCCGCTTGCGGTACTTTCGGCTTTATGATTGCAGCCGCGCAGTTCATAAAAAATCAGACAGACGATTTTTTCAACTTGCCGCCTGACTTGTACAAATTTGAAATTGAGCGGGCGTTTACCGGCTGTGAACTCGTCCACGATACGCACCGGCTCGCCTTGATGAATGAAATGTTGCACGGGCTTGAAGGAAAAATTATTTTGGGCGATACGCTGTCAAACGTCGGCAAGTCCATGAAAAATTTTGACGTCGTTTTAAGCAACCCGCCTTTCGGCACAAAAAAAGGCGGAGAACGTGCAAGCCGTGACGACTTCACTTTTTCCACCAGCAATAAGCAGTTGAATTTTCTCCAGCACATTTACCGCAGTTTGAAGGCAGACGGTAAGGCTCGCGCGGCTGTCGTGTTGCCTGATAACGTGCTTTTTGCTGACGGTGAAGGCGAAAAAATTCGCGTCGATTTAATGGACAAATGCAACCTTCATACAATTTTGAGACTGCCCACTGGAATTTTTTATGCGCAGGGCGTCAAGACCAACGTTTTATTTTTTACGCGCGGCACGACGGACGAAGGAAATACTAAGGAAGTTTGGTTTTTCGACTTACGGACTAATATGCCGTCATTCGGCAAGACCAGTCAGCTTGTTGAACAAACTTTTGACAATTTTGTTAAAGCCTATGAAGCCGATGACCGACGCGCAGTTGATGATGAAAGATTTAATGTCTTCACTCGTGAACAAATTGCCGAAAAAAATAATTCACTCGATTTGGGCTTGATTCGTGATGATTCTGCCGTTGACTTCGACGAATTGCCCGACCCGATTGACACCGCCGAAGAAATTATTTTTCAACTTCAATCAGCCGTTGAACTTATGGAAAGCGTCGCCGCTGAATTGAAATCTTTGGAAAACCGCAATGACTGAAAAAATTTTGAGAATCTATTTGGACAACTGCTGTTATAATCGTCCGTATGACGATCAATCGCAGATTAGAATTTCACTTGAAGCGCAGGCAAAAATTTTTATCCAGAACGCCGTCAGATATGGTAAAATTGAGCTTGCAACTTCCTATATTCTCGCCTACGAAAATAACAGAAATCCGCACGTTGACAATCGAATTAGTATCGGCAATTTCATCAATGATTTTACTTCGGTTTTTATCGACATTGACCAAGTAGACGAAGTAATTTCAATGGCAAGCGAGATTATGAAAAGCGGCGGTCTTAAGGAAATGGACGCCTCGCACATTGCCTGCGCGATTAAAGCAGAATGTGATTATTTCTTGACGACTGACGACCGTGTTTTA
>CAMJAZ010000398.1 GCA_946403735.1 uncultured Selenomonadales bacterium | reverse complement strand
TTCCGTCGCTTTTAAAGCGACCCTCCCCAAATTTTTCTTCGCGATTGATTTTATCGATAGAGTTTGCTCCGTGTCAAATTTTATTTACAGCGAAAAATTTGCATGATAAAATGTTTTACAAGTCAAAAATTTTTAGAGGGGATGATTTAAACGAACTCCAAAATTCCGTACATCGCGGGGCTTTTGCTCGCTTTGATAATTTCAATCGGCGCGGGATATTTTTTCAGTTCGCAAGGTGATGACTATTCCGCCGCCAATGTGCAAAGACCTCGGCCGCAAGAATCGCCGTCAACGAATTTATCTACGCCCGAAAAACCTGCGCCGGATAAGCCCATGTCCGATAAGCCCGCCGAAGTTGCCACGATACCGCAACAGACGGGAGCTTTAAACGCGCTTGATTTGTCGCTTGGAAATTTTTCGATTGACGACCCCGAAGACAAAGTCCGTCAATCTCTCGGAACACCGCTTAAAACTTCAACCGACTCCGACGGCTCAACACGTTTGAAATATGACGCGCTTGAAATTGTCTTGCGTAACGGAAAAATTTCCGCGCTCGTTTCTCAAACTTCCGCAGTCTCGACACCGCGAGGAATTCACGATGGCTCTATTGCACAAGAAGTTTTCGACGCTTACGGCACAAATTATCAAAGTTCGTCCTTCGAGGGCACAACACTTTATGAGTACACGATAACTTCCAAAAACGGCACGCCCTGTTGGTTGCGTTTTGCCATACGTAATACAGACGGTCGCGTCGATTATATCAGCGTGCGATTTGTTCAATAAGCGAAAGGAATTTGTCATGAAAGAAATTATCTGCCCGAAATGCAAGCAGGTCATCGCCGACGCCGATACAAAATTTTGTCCCAAATGCGGTGCAGATCTTCAAACTGTTACGACGAATTGGACTTGCCAAAAATGCGGGCAACTTAATTCCGCCGACGCGGGCTTTTGCAAAAATTGCGGAGACAGCCGCGACAAACAAACGAAATTAATTTACTCCGAAAAATTTCGATACGCGCTTGTCGTTGCAGCGGTGGTTTTAATCGGCGGTCTCGGTTCATATTTTTATTTCAACGGCGCGAACGAGGACAGATATTTGACGAATTATGCCGCCGCTTCCCGCGATTTGGTCGAAGTCAACGGTATTTTGGTGAGCAACATAAAAATCGAAACGCTCAAGTCCACGAAACCCGAAACGCTTGCCGAACAACTTAAAACGCAAAAGGACGTTCTCGACGCGCAGGCAACAATTTTTTCAGACATGCGACCGTTCACGAATTATGACAAGCAACATGCCGATTTGATTGCCTTGTTGCAAAAGGAAAGCGAAATTATCGGGCAGGTGATTCAAGTCGTCTCAAAGCCGCTTGATTCGACAGTCGACGCCTCAATCGAAAATATCAAAAACAATCTTGCGGCGGTCAAAACTCTCGAAGAGCAAATTAAAGTTCCGAACGCAACTTTTGTTTCGACGGTTAATCTTTCAACCGTACCCGAACAGCTGAATATTTTCGTCGGCGAACAGCGGAAAATTAATCAGGAAAAAATGGACAAACTCGCCGCCAATCAGGAATTCTTCCGCCAAATGGACGACGCAATTCACCGCTACGACGGGGCAAAAGCAGATCTCGGAAAAATTTTGGACAGCAATAAAACCAGCGGAATGATTTGGTCGGATTATTTCAACGTGCTCGACCGTGCAAAATCTGCGCGGACGGATATAAGAAATTCCGTCAGCGAAATTGTCTCACCGCCCGGCACCGAAAACTTGAAACGCGATTTTCGTGCCGTGCTTGATGATTCGATAAGTTATTGCGAACTCATGCGCGAGGCCGCAAATTTGGGCTTCAATAATTACGCTTTCGACCGAATGAAAAAAGAAAAAGCCGCCGATGAAGTTAATGCCCAAGTTCAAAACGAATACGCGAATTTTATAGACAGCTACAATGCCGCAAAAAATCGCTTGCTCAACGTCAACAATCTTTAAACAAACAAATGCGTCGGAAATGTCGGCGCGTTTTTTTATCGCTTGCTTTTATCCTGCGCGGCAATTAAAATTAACCAATCCCCACGCGAAAGGAGTTTGATCATGGGAATTCTCGATAAAATTAAAAGTCTCTTGCCCAAGCGCAAGGAACCCGAATTGCAAAACAACGTTCCGAAAGAAAAAGAAACAATCCGCAAGACGTTCGGCAAATACTGCAACGCAAATCACGGCACGGAGGACGAAAAACTTTGCGCCAAATGCACGGCGATTTTGTCAAACGTCATGATAAAAATCAGCCGCTGTCCTTACGGTATCAGCAAACCGATTTGCGAACAATGCGAGACGCCCTGTTTCGGCGAACGTTTCACGAATGAATTTTTGGAAATCATGAAGGGCGGCCAAAAGAAAATGCTTTTGAGCCACCCGCTGATGACCGTCAAGCACAAATTGGCAGGACTCGGCGCGGAGTACGCCAAAATGCAACGCGACAAAAAAACTTCCGACAAGCAAAAGGCGGAGACCGAAAAAATCAAAGCCAAATTCGCCAACGCAACCCGTTCGCCGAAAA
>CAMJAZ010000397.1 GCA_946403735.1 uncultured Selenomonadales bacterium | reverse complement strand
CTGCGCAGGCTTAGCGGCGGCTTTAATTTCAGCGGCGACTTTTATGTTAATTGACCCAGTCACGTTCACGGACGCCGACACAATTTCTAAGTTGGTTAGTACAAAATAAATCTTCAAGCGATAAAATAATTTCGGTAAATCTCCAATGAAAAATTTGTTGGAGATTTTTTTTGACAGCTAAAAAAAATTTTTTTTAGGGCTTAATATTTTTTAAGTTTGCGCGTATAATAAGTGAAAATAAAAATTGAAAATTTGAAAGGAAGTTATTAAAATGGCTGATGAAAAAATTTTTAAAGATGAAGTGTTAAGCGATGACGAACTTGACAATATCGCTGGCGGAAACAGACTTGAAACTTTTGCAGACGGCAACGAACTTTATAAACGCGGACTTTTGACGGAAGATCAAGCACTGAAATCTGCGCCAGTGCGCGAACTTCTGCACAAAATGGGTTATGCTGGTTATGAAGACAAAGGCGGAATTATTAACGCAAATATTTACAAAGACAAAAATGGAACTTTAATTACTCGCGAACAGTTTTGGAAAAATTTTGACGCTGAAAACGGCACAAAAATTATTAGGTAAAAAATTCTTTTAAACTTCTTTTTAATATCTCATCAAATCTCTTATCCTAAAAAATCCCTTCGGCAAAAGTCGTTGGGATTTTTTTGAATTAGGAATGCTTAATGCGTAATTAAAAAATTTCTTTAAACTCAAAAAAATTTTTTAACGCCGTGAAAACGGCTGTTTCACGAAATTTTCAATTTGTCAAGTGGTTAAACGTCCAAAATCAAATAATAATCCGCCAGATAAATCGTGTTGCAAAAAGTAGATGAAATAAGGCTTGACAAGTCATTTTTTCAATGTTAATATTCGCTATGTTTTTTGGAAAGCAAAAAATTTTTTTGTTGAAAGGAGGAATGTGCATGCCTTCAATCAATCAGCTGGTAAGAAAAGGGCGTCAAAGTGTAATAGAAAAATCTACTGCACCTGCGCTGAAAGAATGCCCGCAGAAAAGAGGCGTTTGCACTCGTGTTTATACGACAACGCCGAAAAAACCTAACTCGGCACTCCGTAAAGTAGCGCGTGTCCGTTTGACGAACAGCATCGAAGTTACGGCGTACATTCCTGGTATCGGTCACAATCTGCAGGAACACAGCGTAGTTTTAATTCGCGGCGGTCGTGTAAAAGATTTGCCTGGTGTTCGTTACCATATTATTCGTGGCTCGCTTGATACAGCTGGCGTTCAAGATAGAAATCAATCTAGATCGAAGTACGGCGCTAAAAAAGCTAAAGCTAAGAAAAAATAATACGTGGTAATGAATTGAGGTGAAATTAATATGCCGAGAAAAGGTTCTGTGCCGAAGCGTGACGTTCTGCCAGATCCAGTTTATCACTCAAAAACGGTGACAAAGTTTATAAACAAAGTAATGTTGTCAGGCAAAAAAAGCGTAGCTCAACGTGTTGTTTATGACGCATTTGAAACCATAAGAGAAAAAACTGGTAAAGACCCGCTGGAAGTTTTTGAAACGGCACTTAGAAATGTAATGCCGACTTTGGAAGTAAGGGCACGTCGTGTTGGCGGCGCTAACTACCAAGTCCCTGTCGAAGTTCGCCCCGAAAGACGGCAAACTTTAGGCATTCGCTGGCTGGTAAATTATGCTAGAATGCGCGGGGAAAAAACAATGGACGCTAGACTTTCCGCCGAGCTTATCGACGCGTCAAACAATGTTGGTGCATCCATTAAGAAAAAAGAAGATACTCATAAAATGGCAGAGGCAAACAAAGCTTTTGCTCACTACCGCTGGTAATTCGGTACGTAAGGCGCGATGCGCAATGCGTAATGAATCAAGGCGCGTTGTGCATTGACTTATACGTATTGGAAGGGAGCGGTTTTTGTGTCTAGAGAATATTCACTTGAAAAAACTCGCAATATAGGAATTATGGCGCACATTGACGCTGGTAAAACAACGACAACGGAGCGCATACTTTTTTACACTGGAATTAATCACAAAATTGGTGAAGTTCATGACGGCGCGGCTACAATGGACTGGATGGTACAAGAACAGGAACGCGGCATTACGATAACGTCTGCGGCTACAACTTGTTTTTGGAAAAATCATCGAATCAATATCATTGACACGCCTGGACACGTTGACTTTACCGTTGAAGTTGAAAGATCACTTCGTGTACTTGACGGCGCACTTGCAATTTTAACTGCGCGTGGCGGCGTTGAACCGCAGACTGAAACTGTATGGCGGCAAGCGGAAAAATATCACGTACCGCGTATGGCTTACGTCAACAAAATGGATATTACTGGCGCTGATTTTTATCACGTCGTCCAAATGATGCGTGACCGTCTCCATACCAACGCTGTACCGATTCAGTTACCGATTGGCGCGGAAGATACTTTTCAAGGTATTATCGACCTTGTGACAATGGAAGCTACTGTCTACGAAGACGATTTAGGCAAAGTTGCTGACGTTGTAGAAATTCCCGCTGATATGCAGGATATGGCTGAAGATTATCGCGATAAACTTTTAGAAGCATGCGCGGAACAAGATGAT
>CAMJAZ010000396.1 GCA_946403735.1 uncultured Selenomonadales bacterium | reverse complement strand
CGCGGTGAAATGTTGAATTACAGAAAAGTTTAACGCGAGGCGCACAAATGCCGCAATGTTTTCTTTTGCTACTTTTCTTTTGCGCCAAAAGAAAAGTAGATTAAAAAAAATCTTTTGAGCCAAAAGAAAAGTAGTTCATAAAAATAAAAATTATTCAACACGTCCTAGCTTTTAGAAATTTTATTGAAGTTTTTTTGACAATGCCTTATAATAATTTTGTTTTGAATTATGAAATGTAGGAGTGACAATTTCAATGAGCGATATAAAAAAAATTGCTACTCGTGAAAGTTACGGCGCAACTTTAGTAGAACTTGGCAAACTTGATGATAAAATCGTTGTAATGGACGCAGATTTAGCAGGCTCAACAAAGACTGGAATGTTTCAAAAAGCTTTTCCAGACAGATTTTTTAATTGCGGCATTGCAGAAGCAAATATGATGTGCGTAGCCGCTGGTTTGTCCACAATGGGCTTGATTCCCTTCGTATCAACTTTTGCAATGTTTGCAACAGGTCGCGTTTACGATCAAGTCCGCAATTCAATCGGCTATCCACATTTAAACGTTAAAATCTGCGCGTCACACGGCGGAATTTCTGTTGGTGCTGACGGCGCATCTCATCAATGCTGTGAAGATTTTGCGCTTATGCGTACTATTCCTGGAATGGTTGTCATGTGTCCATCAGATGACGTTGAGGCGCGGCAAATGGTTAAAGCGGCTCACGAATTGAATGGACCTGTTTACATTCGCTTGGGACGTTCAGCAACTCCAGTTTATCACGACAAAAATTATAAATTCCAAATTGGAAAAGGTGAAGTCGTTCACGAAGGTGAAGACGTTGCAATTATCGCTACTGGAATTTTATTGCCAGAGGCGATTAAAGCCGCTGAAATTTTGAAGGCTGAAAATATTTCTGCGCGGGTTATCAATATGGCGACGATTAAACCTATTGATAGAGAAATTATCGTCAAGGCGGCTAAAGATTGTGGAAAAATTGTCACAGTCGAAGAGCATACAATTTTAGGCGGACTTGGCGAAGCTGTTTGCGGCGTACTTTGTGAAGAATTTCCTGTACCAGTAAAGCGTCTTGGCATAAATGACGTTTTCGGTTATTCAGGCTCGGCTAGCGAACTTATTAAAGCTTTTGGACTTGACGGCGAAGGTATCGCGGCGTCTACTAAAAATTTTCTTGAAAAATAATTCGGTAAAAAATTTTATTTTAAATAAAAAGGGACTTCGTAAAATTTTCACGGAGTCCTAATTTTTTTTATTTTTTAGTTCAATCTGTTTCAAGCAGAAGTTTATAAACGTAGGTCGGCAATGCAAACGCGCCGCAATGTAATTTCGGATTGTAATATTTCGTCTGAATTTCAAGATTTTTCCATTTTTCAAAATTTGCATCAGAAATAGGATGAAATTTTTTCGACGCGAAGCCAAATAACCAATGCCCCGAAGGATACGTCGGAATGTGTACTTGATAAACGCTGACTATCGGAAATGTTGTAGAAATTCGCCTGTGCGCTCGTTTCATCGACATTGCGTCTTTCGCGTAATACGGATTTTCATGCTGATTTATCATAATTCCTTCCATACTCAACGCTTCATAACAATTTCCGTAAAATTCTTTCGTAAAAAGTCCCTCGCCTGGTCCGAATGGATCGGCTGGGTCTACCAAAATTAAATCGTACTGATTTTCGGCGCGCCGTACAAATTTTAATGCGTCGTCTATAAATACATTTACTCGCGGATTATCCAAACAAGCGGCAGTTTGCGGCAAAAATTTTTTGCACGCATTCACTACCACTTCATCTATTTCTACCAAATCTATTTTTTTTATCGAATCATATTTCAAAAGTTCCCGCGCAGTTCCGCCGTCGCCGCCGCCTAATAACAAAACATTTTTTATTTCGGGATTTACTCCCATCGGTACGTGCGAAATCATTTCGTGGTAAATAAATTCGTCCTTTTCCGTCACCATTATTCGCCCGTCCAAAACTAATACCCGCCCAAATTCCGCCGATTCAAATATATCGACGCGCTGAAATTCGCTTGTCTCACTGAAAACTTGCTTGTCCACTTTTATCGAAAATTTTACGTTCGGAGTATGTTGTTCAGAAAACCAAAGTTCCATTTTTTTCACCTCTTTGTTATATTAGCAAACTCGTTTAGACTTGGCAATTAAATTTAAAATTTTGCAGGATTTTTTATTTTAAACTAGAAATGCTTAAAAAATTTTGGAGGTGAAAAAATGTTGACGATTGAAGAAATAAAAAAAGTCGTTGCAAAAATTGCGCCTGAATATAAAATTACAAAAGTAACTTTATTTGGAAGCAGAGCTCGTGGAGATAATCGCGATGACAGTGACATAGATTTGATTGTTGAATTTGACAAAGAAAAAATTGTTACTTTATTTGATTTATCAGGAATTATGATTGATTTGGAAGAAATTTTCGGCTTAAAAGTTGATGTAATTCACGGACCAAAAAAAGATGATTGGATGATTGAAATTGATTCGGAGATAGAAATTTATGCAGCGTAGAGAACAAATTGTATTGCAAAAAATTTGTTCAGAAATT
>CAMJAZ010000395.1 GCA_946403735.1 uncultured Selenomonadales bacterium | reverse complement strand
GACGAACGACGGGAAAGAAAATTCTTCGTTACGGAAAGTCATGCGTCCCGATTCAATGCGGCTCATGTCCAAAATGTCGTTGATAATCGACAGCAGATAACGTGCGCTTGTTCCGATTTGGTCGAGATGTTTTTTGACTGTCGGCGACAAATCTTTTTCGTGCAACGCAATATTATCCAACCCGATAATCGCATTCATCGGCGTGCGGATTTCGTGACTCATGCGCGACAGGAACGCAGTTTTTGCAACGTTCGCTTGTTCCGCCTCGGTCAACGCCGCTTTAAGTCGTTCGTTCTGTTCGATTTGTTTGCGCTGAATTTCGGTCGTGTCGCTCTTGAGCAAAATGAAAAAATCTGCGCGTGGGTCAATCGAATAAAAATCCAGTCGCTTGTAAAAAACTTCGCCGCCGATTCTGCAGGCAAAGTTGACAACGTAAGGTTCAGCCTGCTTGAGATTTTTTTTGACGGTCTCAAGAGACAAAGCCTCGCGCAAATTTTTCTTAAACTCGTAGTCGCCTTCCAGCACGGGGAAAACTTGATTGCGAAGATATTCCTCGTAAACGCCTTCATGCGTCAACGGGAAAATTGAGCCTTTGCCGATTAAAGTCACATCGCCGACAACCACGGTATATTTTTCGTTGGCAATGTAAGCAACCAAATCGAATTGCCGCGCCAAAATTTTTTCGAGCAAGGCACCTTCGACTTTTTCTTTGCCGGCTTCCTGTTCCGCGATAAAAATTATAATCTCGTTCGAGATCGGGTGACGCGTGAAAACCGCCCGATAATGCACGTAGCAATAATGCCCGTCCTTGCGTCGCGAAAAAAGATACATTGACAGCTGAGTTTCGCCGCGCAGGAAACGTGCCTTGATGTTGTCGCGATTAAATGTCGCCAAAAAATTTTCGCGCTCTTCGGCAATCGGATAATTTTTCGCACGCAAATTAATCAGCTCCGAATACGGGCGAATCACCGAATCCGTGCCGAATAAATCTTTGCCTTGAATATCTTCAACTTTGTCGCGGGTAAGATTGACGCGGAACATCGACAGCGTTTTTTCGTTGGCGCGATAAAAATTGTCGCCGACAGCCATGTAAGTTGTCTGCAGTCGTTGCGCGTAAACTTTCAGGCTCGTCACGTCAAAATAAGTGCAGTAAACGTAATGTTCGCCGAAATCGTCAATAAAAGTATAATTTACGTTGCACCAAACGAAATTGCCCCGCGTGGTGATTTGGCGAATGGTCAAGTCTTTCGTGCTGTCCTCGGAAACTCGGCGGCGCAACATTCGCTTGACGGCAAGTCGGTCGTCGGGATGCGTGAAAGCGATAACTCCGCGTCCGTTCAAAAGTTTCAACGCCTCGTCAACGGAACACTCCATCAATTGGGCGAAATTTTTTGACACAAAAATAACTTCCAAACGTCCGCCGATATTTTCGCGCATGAGGATTGATGCGCCCTCCATTTGCCGAATCGAACGCAAAAAATGTTCCCGCGCAGAACTTTTTTCGTACTCGGAAACATTCGTAAGAAAAAATCCCACGTAAGGCGCAGGCAATTCGTTCATCGGCTGAAAGTGCACTAAAAGTTCTCTGCGTCGCAAAGTCATTAAAAATGCGTGCGACGACGTTAAATTTTCGTTACCTGCCAAACCGCTCTCGACGATCAACGCGCCGAAAAAATCTTCAACGTGTCCGAAATCGCGCCACAACCGCGCAAAAGCTTCATTGCCGAAAACAATACGATAGTCGCGCAAAGATCCGCCCGCATTTAAAACAGGCTCGCAAATAATTGTGGCGATTGTAAGTTCGTCAAATTTCGACGTATTGAGCGGCAATGAGTTGTTCATAATAGTTCCCTCGCTGTCGGAAAAAATTTTAGTCGAGACTCATTGCGAATCTCGACCGTAATTATAGCAGGAATTATCAATTCGTGCAGAAAATTTTTCTTCGTTGAAACATTTCCGGACATGTGTTATATTTTTTCGCGGCAGGTCTGAGATGTGTCGGCTTTCTTCCTCGAAGGAAGGAGGTTTGAACATGAAAAATTTGTTTAAACGAGTTTTGATAGCGATTTTTATCGTCGCGTGCGTGATTTTTGGCGTCAATGAAAGCATTTGCAATGCGGAACCGCTTTATACAGATGAATACATTCCAGATGCTCATGTTTATCGTGCTACAGCTGTTGAGACTTTTAAGTCAAATAGAACTGTTACAATCGCCATTCATAAAGGAAATGCGATATACAATTACGATCCAAGCGATTTTTATTTCTATCTGATAGAAATCTTGCAACGAACTGATCAAAATCCGTTTAACATAAAGTCCATCACGATAATGTCGGAATGGGATAGCGTCGAAATTCCTGCAGATAATCCAAATCGCACGAAAGGATTAAATTTTATTACTGACAGGATAAGTTATTTGGACACTGGCAAAGTGAATCGCGTTATAGAAAGCGTCTGGTCAAAGATGTTAATCCGAATTACGACGACGAACGGCGTTGTTTACGACTTTTATCCTTCCGAAGAGTACATTTCTGATACAAAAAGGGTCGCGGACTGGGCATCACGCTGAAAATC
>CAMJAZ010000394.1 GCA_946403735.1 uncultured Selenomonadales bacterium | reverse complement strand
AGTTTTACCTGAGCCTGTACCGCCGCTAACTAAAATATTCAACCTTGCGCGTACAGTCGTAGTTTTACCTGAGCCTGTACCGCCGCTAACTAAAATATTCAACCTTGCGCGTACACAAGCTTCAAGGAAAGTTGCCATATTTTCGCTAAGCGTGCCGAACTTCACAAGGTCATTCATGCCAAACGCATTTTTAGAAAATTTTCTAATCGTGACAGTTGGTCCAGTCAACGCTAACGGCGGAATGATAATGTTGACGCGCGAACCGTCAGCAAGTCGAGCATCAACAAGCGGCGACGATTCATCAACGCGACGACCTATCGGCGTTAAAATCCTTTCAATGATATTCATTAAGTGCTGGTCATTGTGAAAGTGAATATCTGTAAGGTGAAGTTTGCCTTTCTGCTCAATGAAAATCGTATGCGCACCGTTGACCATAATTTCAGTAATGCTGTCATCTTGCAGTAATGGTTCAAGCGGACCAAGTCCCAAAAGTTCATCACAAATATCATCAACCAGCCTTGCACGTTCAGCGCGTGTAAAACTTTGTCGACCTTCCGCCATTTCGCGGGTGGTGTACGTCGAAATGATATTTTTAATTTGTTCTTTTACTTCTTCGCCACGTGCCAACAAAGTTTGTTCCTCTGGCGTCATTTCGTCGACAATTCGGCGGTGAATTGCCAACTTCATTTCCTGCAATAAATCAGTTTTACTTGCATTGACATAACGTCCTGCAAATGCCGACGCCTCAATCTCTGTTTCTTTTTCTGGCTCTGGATGCATTGGCGAATAAGTTGTAGGCGGAATTTCGCGTACGTTATGTTCTTCAACTTTAGCAGGCGTCGTTGCTTGTACTGGCGCTGATTTATTTTTATCTGCAGGTTTGCCGCCAAGCCGTTCCAACAATGATAATGATCTTGCCAAAAAATTCCCTCCTGCTAGTTATTCTGTAGTGCCGCCTGTTTCAATCGGCATAGTGTATTTGATTGGCTTTAAATCGTCTGGCGGAAAGCCTATAAAGTCTGATAATCCCATAGATTTAGTGAGATGTAAATTTATCGTGACTGTAACTTCACCTTGTTTAGAGTCTTCACCTTCATCTTTATCTTTAAGATCTTTAGTGACGTTTTCAAGTTTCGCTGTGTATAAATTAGTTATAGGATGAAAAAACTCTTTTTCCCATGCGGCTTTTTGTGCCTCGTCAAAAGTTGTTGCGCTATTAAATGCGGCGGCTCTAGCTATTGCCCGTGCGCCGTTATTGTACTGGAGGTAGTCCATAAACAAAATTCCGCCGTAAATCATTCCCAGCGCGATAAACATAAACAGTGCCACGATAAATGCAAATTCTACTGTAGCTTGACCTTTCTGTTTTATGATAGCCGCCTCCCTTCAAAAAAAGCCCTCCGCGCAGGAAGGCTAACCAATTTTTATAAATATTAAAATCTAAAATTTAAATACAATATTTGTGTAGTGAATCTTTTTGAAGGATTAGTTGCTGCCACCGCCAGTACCACCGCTCGCAGGCAATGTGGGGTTAGCCTGTGTACTAGCTGCATTTATTTTCGTAGACGCCGTAGTGAAAGCTTTACTAATAGAACTAATAAGACTACCTTCTCCATTATTCCACAAAACGACAACTGCGATAATCGCAACGGCAGCAAGAATCATTGCGTATTCGACCATGCCTTGCCCTTTTTCATTGAGTTTAGCAGACAAAGCCGCAACTTTGTCCTTGATTTTGTTGGTGCATTTGTAAATCAATTGAAACATTTAAAACACTTCCTTCCGAAACCTTCAGTTTGGTTTCATTTATGAATTTTATCACTTTTTACCCTGCGCGTCAAACGTCAATGTCAACAATACGCCGAATGACGAAAATTCCAATGACTTCCATAATAATTGCTACAACAACTGCCATTCTTCCCATTGGTTCTTCAAAAATTATCATAAAATTATCGTGGTTGAAAAAGTACATAAACGCCGCAGTAGCGAACGGTAACAACAGCAAAACTATTGAAGACAATCGACCTTGCGCCGTCAATGCGTTAATTTCGCGTTTCATACGTATTCGCTCATTAATCGTATCGCTGATTGAGTCCAACACTTGCGCTAAGTTGCCGCCAATTTCGCGCTGAATCAAAACGGCGGTGACGACCAAGTCAAAGTCAGAACTTTCAACACGTCGCGCCATTTGTTCCAGCGAATCGTCAAGGTTTAAACCCATTGAAACATCATTCGTAACTTTTGCAAATTCTTCACTAATCGGCGGTTCCATTTCCTTCGCGATAATGTCCATTGCCTGCTGAAAACTATAACCTGCGCGGAGAGCATTAGCAACAGTCGTCAAACAATCGCTAAGTTGTTCAGTGAAAGCATTGCGGCGGTTATTGATACGAATGATAATTAAAAGCCAAATGATTGTAGGAGTTGCCAAAATTCCAATCAGCGCGAATTGTTTATTGAGCGTCAGCATAAATACAAACAATCCTGTCAACGCGGCACTAAGAATTTCAATGACGATAAATTCCGCGCCTAAAATTGGAATGCCAGCGCGTTGCAAAAATTTTTCTGGCAGTTGCGTC
>CAMJAZ010000393.1 GCA_946403735.1 uncultured Selenomonadales bacterium | reverse complement strand
TTACAAAAATATTCAGTCAATGTTAAATCTTTGTGACTATCTTGTCAAAAAACTTGAACCACTTAACGATCCACTTTTTACCTCTGAATTTATTTTTTATCAAATGGATGGAGCAATGGACAGTTGCTTAGCGCCGTTTTTCAAGATTGATGACGATACGGCAATGTGGGCGCTCAATGAAATTACGCGGGCGATTGAACCGCGATTCGGCGAAAATACTTTATTCGTTAGGTCGATTTTGCATGGCTACTTTCAAGGTCGCAATGCTATCAATAAATTAGGAAGTAGGGAGTAGGAAGTAGGAATTTCCTAAAAGCTAATCCCTACAAGCTAAAATGGAGGTAAAATTTTATGGATTACTCAACGTATTTGAAAAATTATCCGTCGAAAGATGGACGATTCGGACGTTTTGGCGGGGCGTACTTGCCAGAACATTTAGTGGCGGCAATGGAGGAGATTAACAACGCTTACTTGACAATCTGCCATTCGTCACAATTCATCAGTGAACTTCGCCGTATTCGCCGCGAATTTCAAGGCAGACCTACGCCAGTTTATCACTGCGAAAAACTTAGCCGCAAACTTGGTGACGGTCGTTGCCAAATTTATCTTAAGCGCGAAGATTTAAACCATACAGGCGCACACAAACTCAATCACTGCATGGGTGAAGGTTTGCTGGCGAAATTTTTGGGCAAGAAACGCATTATCGCTGAAACGGGCGCAGGTCAACACGGTGTAGCATTAGCGACGGCGGCGGCATTTTTCGGATTGGAATGTACGATTTACATGGGCGAAATTGACGTTGCAAAGCAAGCGCCGAATGTTGCACGAATGAAAGTTTTGGGTACTAACGTTGTCAGCGTTGATCGCGGTCAAAAAACTTTGAAGGAAGCCGTTGACGTTGCCTTTGAAGATTATATGGAAAATTACAAAGACACAATTTATTGCATTGGCTCCGCCGTTGGACCGCATCCCTTCCCGATGATGGTTAGAGATTTTCAAATGGTCGTTGGTGAAGAGGCACGCGAACAGTTCAAAGATATGATGGGATTTTTGCCAGACGTTGTAACGGCTTGCGTCGGCGGCGGCTCAAATTCAATCGGAATGTTTTTACCGTTCATAAATGATCCAGTTGAAATTGTCGGCGTTGAACCAATGGGACGCGGTGAAAAAATCGGTGACAATGCGGCATCGATGACTTACGGCGAAGAAGGCGTAATGCACGGTTTCGATAGCATTATGTTAAAAGATTCTAACGGTGAACCTGCGCCAGTTTATTCAATCGCCAGCGGTCTTGACTATCCTAGCGTTGGACCAGAACACGCATTTTTACGCGAAGTTGGGCGCGTGAAATATGACATTGCCAGCGATAGAGACGCGGTCGACGCTTTCTTCAAACTTAGCCGCTACGAAGGAATTATTCCTGCGCTTGAAAGTTCCCACGCCGTTGCTTATGCCATGCGTCGTGCAAAAGTTGGCGACGTTGGATCAATTCTTGTAAATTTGAGTGGACGCGGCGACAAAGATATTGACTACGTTATTGAAAAATACGGTTTTGGTGAGGAGTTTAAAGATTTTTAACAAATGGAAAATATTTTAACAAAAGTTAGCATAATCGGCGCTACTGGTTACGCGGGCGCTGAACTCTTAGCAATTCTTCAACGTCATCCACACGTAAAAATTGTTCACATAACGTCTGAAAGTCACACGGGCAAAAAAATTTCTGAACTGTACCCACACCTTTTCAAAATTTGCGATATGACGCTTGAAAGTCTTCGTGACATTGAAAAAATTGGCGCTGATAGTGACTTCGTATTTATCGCACTGCCGCACGGTCACGCTATGGACGTTGGCAAAAAGCTTGAAAATCTTCCCGTGAGAATCATTGACTTGGGCGCTGATTATCGTTTCGACGACGTGACGATTTACGAAAAATGGTACAAAGTCGAACATACCCATAAGACCGCGCAGAGGGTTTACGGCTTGGCGGAAATTTACCGCGATAAAATTCGCACGGCTAAAATTATCGGCAATGCTGGTTGCTTTACAACGGCGTCCATATTGGCGCTTGCTCCCGTCGTAAAAAATAATTTGGTCGACGTTGACACAATTATTGTGGACGCAAAGTCAGGCGTAAGCGGCGCTGGCAGAAGTCCGAAGTTGGGTAACCACTTCCCCGAACTTTACGACAACTTCAAAGCTTATAATGTTGCTCATCATCGTCACACGCCAGAAATTGAACAGGCGCTTTCAGATTTAAGCGGCGAAAATGTAACGATAAATTTCACGCCGCACCTTGTACCAATGTCACGCGGAATTTTGGCTACGTGCTACGCTAAACTTAAAGATGACGCTGACGAAAAAATTTTAGACGAAGTCTTTCAAAATTTCTACGGCGCTGAAAAATTTATTCGCCTGCTCGGTCGCAATGCTTATCCTGAAACAAAATTTGTACGCGGTTCAAATTACTGCGATATTGCGTGGCACTTCGACGAAAGGACGCGCAGAGTTATAGTTTTGTCGGCTATTGACAATCTTGTTAAAGGCGCGGCTGGGCAAGCCGTTCAAAACTTCAACATTGCCGCAAATTTCGACGAATCAACT
>CAMJAZ010000392.1 GCA_946403735.1 uncultured Selenomonadales bacterium | reverse complement strand
AAAGTTCCATATCCAATTCGACAACTTCACTAAGTTTGATTGACCAATTTGACCCAACTAAGAGGTTGACGATACCCAACGCTTGACGACGCAGGGCAAATGGATCTTGTGAACCAGTTGGAACTAAGCCGCGACTAAATGTAGCAACGATGTTGTCGACTTTATCGGCGAGACTTAAAATTTTTCCAGCCGTAGTTTTCGGTTGATTGTCACCAGCAAAACGCGGCATATAATGTTCATCAATCGCCGTTGCAACGTCTGAATTTTCGCCGTCAAGTTTTGCGTACTCCCTACCCATTACGCCTTGAAGTTCGGTAAATTCCGTGACCATACCAGTCACTAAATCTGCCTTTGAAAGTTCCGCCGCACGAAGTGTATTTTTTCTTTCGTCAGCAGAAATTTTTTCGCCGAGCATATCAGAAATTTTTTCACAAAGTTTAATCAGACGTTCCGTCTTTTGATACATTGAACCGAGCGACTCTTGGAAGACAACTGTTTTCAATTTATCGCGGTGTTGTTCAAGTGATTTTTTTCTATCTTCATTGAAGAAAAATTGTGCGTCTTCAAGGCGAGCTTTTAAAACTCTTTCGTTGCCGTGCTGTACAACGTCAAGATAATCTTTGCCACCGTTGCGAACAGTGATGAAAATCGGCAGTAAATTTCCGTCAGAATCTTTCACGGGGAAGTAGCGTTGATGATCCCTCATTGGAGTTATGACGGCTTCGGCTGGAAGTTTTAAATATTTCGTTTCAAAGTTGCCAGCTAATGCCGTAGGATATTCGACAAGGTAAAGGACTTCTTCCAAAAGTTCATCAGAAATTTCAGCCGTACCGCCACATTCTTTAGCAACGTTTTCAATCTGCGTGGTTATCATTTTGCGGCGCTGGTCTTGGTCGACGACGACAAAATTTTTCACGCAGGTGTAAACGTAATTGACAGCATTGTCAATGACAAAATCATTGTTGCTCAATGTACGGTGTCCGCGTGAAGTGTTGCCGCTTTTAACGTTTGCAACTTCAAAGTCTATAATTTCTTCGTCAAGCAGCGCGACAATCCAGCGAATTGGGCGAATGAATTTAAAGTCAAGATTTCCCCAGCGCATATTGTTAGGGAAGTTCAAGCTACAAATAATTTTCGGCAGGAGAGATTTTAAAATTTCAGCGGTAGGTTGTCCCTGCTTATGAATCACGGCGTAAACGTAGCCGTCACGTGTCACTAAATCTTCAGCGTTGACTTTTTGACCGCGTGCAAAACCTATAGCCGCCTTTGAAGGTTTACCCTCCGCATCGAATGCAATTTTGACGGAAGGTCCGCGCTTTTCTTCCTCCACATTAGCTTGACTTTCTGCCACGCCATTAACTAACAATGCAAGTCTGCGCGGCGTGCCAAGTGTTTGCACTGCACGGAAATTTATTCTTGATTCAGTGAAAGTTTTTTCAGCCAAATCTTTAAGCTGATTTAAAATTTGCGGCATAACGTGCGCGGGAATTTCTTCAGTGCCAATTTCAAGGAGTAAATTTTTTTCAGCCATTACGCATTCACCTCCGCAGATTTTTTCAGTAACGGGTAGCCTAACTTTTCACGTTGTTTTAAATATTCTTCCGCGCAGAGTCTAGCCAACTTTCTAACGCGCCCAATAAATGCCGTACGTTCACTTACGCTGATAGCGCCGCGAGCGTCAAGCAAGTTAAAAGTATGCGAACACTTCAAAACATAATCGTACGCGGGATGAACAAATCCTAACTTGATAACGCGCACTGCCTCCGCTTCATACTTTTCAAATAAATCGAACAGTAAATTTTCGTCCGAAACGTCGAAGGCATAACTGGATTGTTCAAACTCATTTTGATGAAAGACATCACCATAAGTCACGCCGTCAGCCCATTCAATGTCAAAAACATTTTCTACGCCTTGAATGTACATTGCCAGCCGTTCAAGTCCGTAGGTTATCTCAACAGCGACAGGTTTAACGTCTTGACTGCCGACCTGCTGAAAGTATGTAAACTGCGTAATTTCCATACCGTCAAGCCAAACTTCCCAGCCAAGTCCCCACGCGCCTAACGTTGGAGATTCCCAGTTATCTTCTACGAAACGAATATCATGTTTTTCTTTTTCAAGCCCAATCGCCGCCAAACTTTCAAGATAAAGTTCTTGAATATTATCTGGCGAAGGTTTCATAATCAGTTGCAGTTGATGATGTTGATAAAGTCTGTTGGGATTATCGCCGTAGCGACCGTCAGCAGGTCTGCGCGACGGTTCAACGTACGCAACGTTCCAAGGCTCTGGACCTAAAACTTTTAAAAATGTATAAGGACTCATCGTGCCTGCGCCTTTTTCTACGTCGTAGGGTTCAGCTAACAAGCAACCTTGATTCGCCCAAAAATTTTTCAGCGCCAAGATCAATTCTTGATATTTCATTTGTCAACCTCCAATAAAAAAATCGGAAATGATTATATCACTGATTTAAGCAACTGAAAATAAAAAAATTTTCTGCTACAACTTAGCGATATACAAATTAAGATTCACGCTGAAAATTTATGACCAACTTTTCATTACGAATTACGCATTACGCATTACGAATTAAATAAAAAAACGTGGCGGAAATTTTCCT
>CAMJAZ010000391.1 GCA_946403735.1 uncultured Selenomonadales bacterium | reverse complement strand
CGTTGATAGCGTCGCCGGTGATTGCAATCGTTACGGGCGTAATCATCATGAACATTTTGTTTCGACTGTTCGGAAACTCCAACCCGCACACGGTAAACGATAAATTTCGCAAAATGCAAGTGATTTCGGCGGCGACAATGGCATTTTCGCACGGCTCGAATGACGCGCAAAAGTCAATGGGCATTATCACGTTGGCTTTATTCTCTGGACACTTTATCCCTGAATTTGAAGTGCCTATGTACGTAAAAATTTTATGCGCGTCAGCAATGGCGATTGGTACGGCGACAGGTGGCTGGCGAATTATTAAGACAATCGGCAGTAAAATTTTTAAGCTTGAACCGATTAGCGGCTTTGCGGCGGATTTAAATTCATCAGCAGTAGTTTTCAGCGCAACTTTATTGTCATTGCCAGTTTCAACGACTCACGTTGTAAGCGGTTCAATTATGGGCGTCGGTACGGCTAAAAGAGTAAACGCTGTACATTGGGGCGTGGCTCAAGAAATGGTTAAAGCGTGGGTTATGACAATTCCAATTACGGCGGCAATGGGCGCGTTAGCTTACGGAGTAGTAGAATTTTTATTTTAATTGTAGGTGAAAATTTTGGGCGAAGAGCGCTTACAAAAACTGATAAGTCGCGCAGGTTTAATGTCACGACGTGAAGCGGAAAATTTTATAATGGCGGGACGTGTTACAGTTGACGGCGAAGTTGTAAATAGACTTGGTGCACGGGCTGATGCTGAAGTAAATAAAATTTGCGTCGACGGTAAACCATTAAAATTTGACGTAGAAAAAATTTATTTGTTACTGAATAAGCCCGAAGGATTTTTATCGACAGCGAAAGATAAGCGCGGACGTGCAACGGTAATGGATTTAGTAAGCGACATTTCTGCGCGGGTGTATCCTTGCGGCAGATTGGATCAAAATTCGGCTGGATTAATTCTTATGACGAATGACGGCGAATTAATGAACGCGCTACTTCATCCAAAGTTCAAAATTCCAAAAACTTATCGCGTGAAAGTTGAAGGCGACCTTACCGACGAAAAAATTTCTCAACTCTGCGCGGGCGTTGAACTTGAAGATGGATTGACGACGCCAGCTGAAATTTCCGTACTTAACGCGGATAAAAATTCTACGACGTTGGAAATTACAATTCGTGAAGGACGCAACAGACAAATTCGGCGAATGTTAGCGGCAGTCGGTTGTAGCGTAAAAAAATTGACGCGGATAAAATTTGCTGGCTTGACATTGGAAGGCGTGCCAAGCGGCAAATATCGGCGTCTTGCAAATAAAGAAGTTCGCAACTTGAAAAATTTAGCTGGAATTATTTAAAAAATTTTTTTATTTTTTTTATTAACCTACTTTTTCTTTTGGCGCAAAAAGTAGCAAAACGAAAACAGCCCGCTGAAATCGCATCACGCGATTTGCGCGGGCGGGCGCACGTCCTGTGCGCCCTTTTTTCTACTTCCATTAATAACTTTAAAATTTTTAAACGTTAAATCTAAAGTACGTGACATCTCCATCTTGCATAATATATTCCTTGCCTTCAAGGCGTACCAAACCTTTTTCACGGGCGGCGTTTATCGAACCGTATTTAACCAAATCGTCGTAGTTGACAATTTCAGCGCGTATGAAACCGCGTTCAATGTCACTGTGAATTTTGCCAGCGGCTTTAACGGCGGGCGTACCTTTAACAATCGTCCACGCGCGGCATTCGTCAGGTCCAGCAGTTAAAAACGTCATCAAACCCAAAAGTTCAAAGGCGGCGTGAATCAATCTATCTAAGCCAGAACTTTCCAATCCCAAGTCAGATAAAAATTCTTTCGCCTCATCTTCATCAAGTTCAGCAATTTCAGATTCAACCTTAGCGCAGATTATGACGGTCTGCGCGTTTTCTTTTGCCGCAATTTCTTCAACCTGTTCAACGTAAGAATTTTTACCGCCGCTAGCTAAATCATCTTCAGAAACGTTTGCAACGTACAAAATTGGTTTAAGCGTCAGCAAATTTGTTTCACGTATCGCAAAAATTTCATCTGCCGTCAAGCCAATATTCCGCGCAGGTTTACCGTCATTCAGCGCGTCACGAACTTTTTGCAGAATTTCATTTTCAACTTTCGCCGCCTTATTGCCCGACTTCAACACGCGGACAAGTCCAGCCAATCTTTTATCGACAATTTCTAAATCGGCAAGACAAAGTTCCGTATTAATCGTGTCAATGTCACGAAGTGGATTTATTTTCGCTGAAACGTGCGTTATATTTTCGTCGTCAAAACAGCGTACAACGTGGGCGACGGCGTCAACTTGTCTTATATGCTCCAAAAATTTATTGCCAAGCCCTTCACCTTTCGACGCGCCTTGCACAAGTCCAGCAATGTCCACAAATCTAACTGTGGCAGGCGTCGTCTTTTTTGAACTGTACATTTTAGTTAAAACGTTCAGCCGCTCATCAGGTACAGCGACAATTCCAACGTTCGGTTCAATCGTGCAGAAAGGATAATTAGCTGCCTCTGCGCCAGCTTTAGTTATCGCGTTAAAAAGCGTGGACTTGCCAACGTTCGGCAAACCGATTATTCCAACTTCAAGACTACTCATCTAATTGAATCCCTCATTTCATAATT
>CAMJAZ010000390.1 GCA_946403735.1 uncultured Selenomonadales bacterium | reverse complement strand
GCGCAAGTTTTGCCGCTTTGTCAAGGTAGGTGTAGGATTGGTTTACAAGGATTACCGCCTGAACTACAGAAGAGTTTCCGCCTTTTTTGGCAAGGTTTGAGCCGTAGTTTGCAAGGCTAACAAAATCGTTTGGGTTTTCATCAATTCTATTTTTGTAAAAGTCAAGGTTTTCTTCTATTGAATTGCTGTCAAAGTCAATTTCCATGGCCTCTGAAAAGATTTCTTTCATTTGATTTATGTAGGCTGCATCTTCGCTTGTAGAATTTTTGTCTTCCGCCTTGCATTCCATGTCAACTTCCAAGGGGCAATCATTCATTTCGAAAGAAAGGGGCTTTCCGTTCAGGACAAGGTAGAACCAGGTCTTTTTTGCGCCAAGAATTCTTTGTAAGCCTTGGTCTTTTAGCGGGATGCGTATTTTTATCTGATTTTCTTTTTCCAGAATCAAAAGCTGGGGGGTGCAGACAAAATTATTTTCCGCGTCGATAATTTCGCCAGCGTCAGTGACGTTGCCAACTGAAATAATTTTTTCGTCGAATGTCACAGATTTATTATCAATAAAAAAATTGCCCTGTTGGTCGGGCAAAATAATTTTTCCGTTCGTTATTGTCTTCATAATTTTTTCCCAAAGTTTAATAATTTTGAATGTTATTGTTAGGATTTTGATTATAATTCGGATTATAATTCTGGTTAGGATACTGATCCTGCTGATTAGGATATGAATTTGGGTCGTAGGGATTTGGATTTTGATATTGTGGATTTTGATTTTGGTACTGCTGATTTTGATCGCCGTATGGATTTTGTTGGTACTGATTTTGTGGATATTGCGGAGAAGGCGGCGGTTGATTAACATTGCCATATGAACTAGGCGCAACGTAGGAATTTTGCGTAGACTGTTTATTCATCTGGAACTTGGATTGCTTAAGAATCTGTTGAGCTTGAACAAGTCCAGCCTCTGCCGCTTGGACGCCTTGAAAAGTATTTTCGACGTGTGCAATTAATTGGTCGAAAACTTGATTGGCGTACCTATCAGCTTGTTCTTGCAACTGCCGCGCCTGTTGACGTGTACGATCTAAAATTTCACTTTCCTGCTGTTGAGCCTGCGCTATAACCATACGCGCTTTTTCTTTCGCCTTAATGACAACATCATTTTCATCAGTCAAGCGCTCGGCTTTAAGTTTAGCCTCTTTAATAATACTGTCAGCTTGTTCTTGTGCGGCTTTTAAAATTTCGTCACGGTCTTGAAGAATTTTTTCAGCGCGTTCAAGTTCCTGCGGCAAATCGTGTCGCAATTCCCCAATTAAATGTGACAACTCTTCATCGTCGACTAAAATTCTGCCAGTCAACGGTAAGTGTGACGCCTCATCTACAATTTTTTCTATCTGGTCTAGCGTTTCGCGTACAGTCATATATAGTTCGTTACTGATAAATAATCCTACCTTCACGTAAACTTTTCAGTAACGGAAATTCACCTCCAAAATTTTTGATGATATTAAATCCAATCTAAAATTCCTTGAACTTTGACTTTAGCGCAACTTCCACGCATTGCGGCACAAGTCCGCTAACATCGCCATGAAATTTTGCAAGTTCGCGTATTCCTGAGGAACTTATAAATGAAAATTTTATTTCTGTCAACAAAAAAACTGTTTCGACTTCTGGCGCGAGACGTTTATTAAATTGTAGTTGATTAAATTCTGGTGCGAAGTCAGCAGTTGAACGAAGACCGCGAATAATTATGTTGATGCCGTGTGCTTTCACGTACTCCGCGACAAGCCCGTCGAATGAATCAACTTTAACGTTGCTAATATGCCGCGTCGACTCTTCCAAAAGTTTAACGCGTTCTGCTACGTCGAAAAGATAATTTTTATTTTTATTCACGAAAACGCAGACCGTTAATTCGTCGACAAGTTTAGCCGCTCGTTCAAAAATATTTACGTGTCCATTCGTGACGGGGTCAAAACTTCCCGTGCAAATTGCCTTCATTATCATTCGTCACCAAAATTTCAATGGCGGTTGTACGCCCATAATTTATTTTTCTAATAGATTTAAAATTTTTCGTGTCCAAATTTTCATCAGCGCCGTATTCAACGATTATTAAGCCGCCTTCGTTTAAAAGTTCCAATTCGGCGATAAGTTCCAGCGCTTTATCGGCTAAATTTTTTTTGTACGGCGGGTCAATGAAGATTAAGTCAAACTTTTTATCTTGACGCGAAATCCTACGCAAATTTTTTTCAAAGTCTCCGCGCAGAATTTCAGCCACATTTTCAAATTTGGCACGTCGAACATTTTCCGCGATAATATCAGCCGTCGCAAAGTCTATGAAAGTTGCCGAGCTTGCACCGCGTGAAAGTGATTCAATGCCCAATGCACCAGTACCCGCAAAAACATCAAGTACCGCTGAAATTTCGTTGAAGTCAATCATTCCGTTCAACACGCTGAAAAGTGATTCTTTCACGCGGTCTGAAGTTGGACGGGTAAAAAATCCTGCTGGCGTTTTTAATTTCAAACCTTTAGCTTTGCCCGTTATAATTCTCATAACCGCGCTATTTTACCACAAAATTAAAATGCCTTGCAAGATTTATTTCAAGTGCAAAAAATTAGCCGTTCAAGAATTGAAAA
>CAMJAZ010000389.1 GCA_946403735.1 uncultured Selenomonadales bacterium | reverse complement strand
CAGCCTTACGTGCAACAATTTCAGTTTCTCTTTCAAGTTGATTATCTCCTGAAAGTCCGCTTAAATACTTTACTTCAACGCCAATAATAACTTCGTCGAAAGTCATCAGCAAATCTAGTTCGCCCATCTTGTCGTACGATCAAAATTTAATCTTATCGCCAAAAAATTCGCAGTTAATTTTTTCAATGACAGCGGCAATTTCTTTTGGACGAATGCAAACTGTCAACAGCGGCTGTAAAATTTTGTTGAAGGCAGTGTAGCGCAAAGTTCCAAAAACGTTTCCCGTGAGTTCATCTTCCATATGATTTTCCAATTTTCCATGAAGTTCAGCTAACAAATTTTTCATCTCCTTCCGCGCAGATTATATCACGTACAAGGTAAAAATTTTTGTACAAGGTAGAAATTTTTTTGTGATATAATCTTTAAAAATTTTTGGAGGTGAGATTGTGGCGAATGAAAGATTAACTGATGATATTATAAAAAAACTTTTAGACGACGCTGAAATAAAATCTTATCCAAACGGTAGCGATAATGTGGAAATTCAACGCGCACTTTCTACGGCGTCGAAACGTGGCACAAATAAGCAAGGTTTCCCTGAATATACCGCCGTCGTCAATGATTTTGTTATCGTCATCGAAGATAAAGCCGAATCGAAATTTCAAGCAAATTATTTTGATGAACGCACGCTTTTAATGGACGAAAAAAGCATAATAAATTACGCGGAAAATGGCGCTCTTCATTACGCTTTAAAAATTATTGAAAGCTCACGTTACAAAAAAGTTTTTGCTTTTGGTTGCTCGGGCGTCGATGAGAAAAAAATTTTAATTCGTCCTATTTTTGTAAGCCCTTCTGGATATAAAATTATGAAGGTGGTTAAAAATTTTTCCAATTTTAAAGTTGAAAATATTCAAGGTTATTACGAAGGCGACGTTTGCGAAAATAAACCGCTAGAACAAGTCGAACTCGAAGATATTATTTTCCGCTCCAAACAACTAAATGAAGATTTGCGCAATTACGGTCAACTGCGCGATACTGAAAAGCCGCTTGTAGTTTCGGGAATTTTGCTTGCCTTGAAAGATTTTGACTTCAGCACAGAAAGACTTAATCACGATGAAAAAAAATCTGACGGCTTAAAAATTTGGCGCGCAATTTCTGATACCCTTGATAAATTTGAAGTTGAACCCGACGTTAAAAAATCGCGGCTGTTAGATCAATTCGACTTCATTAAAAATCGCCCGTACCTTTCGCAACTCAATGAACGCCTTGCAAAGTCCGCGCTTAGATATTTTTCTGAATACATTGATTCAAACGTTATCACCGCGATTGTCAATAATTCGCCCGAAGATGTTTTAGGCAGGTTTTACAGTGAATTTATTCGTTACAGCGGCGGTGACGGTCAAAGTTTAGGAATTGTTTTGACGCCCCGACATATTGCCGAACTTTTCTGCGACTTGGCACAACTTAAACCCACTGACAAAGTTTTTGACCCGTGTTGCGGCACGGCTACGTTTTTAATTGCCGCTATGAATAAAATGTTTCAACTTGCCAAAACTGACGAAGAAAAAATTTCTATCAAGAAAAATCAACTGCACGGTATCGAACTGCGCGACGATATGTTTTCTATCGCCACTACAAATATGATTCTGCGCGGCGACGGCAAAAGTAATTTACGTTGCGACGATTTTTTAAATATTCCTGCCGAAACTCTTCAACAAAAAAATTTTACCGTCGGCTTTATGAATCCTCCTTACAGCCAATCCAAAAATAAATCTACTTCGCATTTGTCTGAATTAAAATTTATTTCGCATTTGCTTGATTCGCTTGGCGAAAATGCGCGTTGCGTCGTCATTGTTCCGCAATCTGCTATGGTCGGCAAAACATCTGACGATAAAGACGAAAAACGCTATATTCTTGAAAATCACACGTTGGAAGGTGTCATTACTTTAAATCCGCAAACTTTTTACAAAGTCGGTACTAATCCTGTTATCGCAGTTTTCACCGCGCATAAGCCGCACGAATCTAAAAAGCTTGTGAAGTTTGTTGACTTCAAAGACGACGGCTACAAAACTTTTCAACATATCGGTTTCCTTGCTACTTCGGACGCGCAGAATAAAAAAGAAAATTTACTTCAATGTTGGCACGAAGGCAAGGCGGCGCCCACTTCCTTTATCATTCGTACGCCGATTAAATTTGATGATGAGTGGTTGCATTCGTTTTACTATTTCAATGAAGAAATTCCCGCCGAATCTGATTTTGAAAAAACTATGGCGGACTATTTAACCTTTGAATTTAATATGATTGTTCACGGGCGCGGTTATCTTTTTGAAGACGAAAAAAAAAATCCTCCAATATCTGATAACTTTCCGCCCCTTGAAAATAAAATTTGGAAAGATTTTTTGATTAAAGATTTATTTGCAGTTGAACTTGGAAAAGCTGTTATAGGAAATAAAGTAGATAAAAATTCTGGAAAAATTGCTTACATTACAAGAAAAGAAACTGATAATGGCATTGACGGATTTATTGACTACGACGAAAAATTCTTAAATTCAAAATTTCCTGTTATAACTGTTGGTGCTGAAACGGCTGCGCCTTTTGTTCAAATTTTTCCGTTTTTTACTGGTGTTAAAGTAA
>CAMJAZ010000388.1 GCA_946403735.1 uncultured Selenomonadales bacterium | reverse complement strand
TAAAAGAAATTGTTTGTTACTTAATTCGACAGTACGCTGGGCTAAATCTTCTGTTAGCAAAGTAGGTTCTTTTACAAATTCGCCCTTTTGATAACTTTCCAATTTAAAGGAATTTTGACCGTCGATAAATTCAAAGTATTTTTCGCAATGGACAACGTCAGCGTCAAATTTTTTCGCAATAGGATATAGTTCTTCAAGAGCCGTTTTTGAAATAAAATCGTCGCTATCAATAAATAGGATATATTCTCCGCGTGAAACATTTAGCCCATTATTGCTTGGGATGCCAGGATTGCCAGAATTAAAACTGCGGCGCAAAAGATAAAGTTTCTCAACCCCCCCCCCCCATTGAATTTTGGAAGGAAACTTTCCACAACTGCGCAACTTTTATCGGTGGAGCAGTCGTCAACAACAATGACTTCAAAATCTTTAAATGTCTGCGCTAAAATGCTGTCGAGACATTCGCCAATATACTTTTCGGCATTGTACATTGGAATGACAATCGACACAGCTGGAATTTGTTTATTCAATTTGCAACCTCCTGTTAAATTCAGCAACTTCATCCGCTGTAAATTCAACGCGCATTGACTTCCAGCGGTCGTGCAACCAAAACCATTCTTCGGGATAACGGCGTATATGTTCTTCAGTCAACGTCGCTAATTTTTGCGTCATTTGCTGAATATCTGCGCGTTTATCGGAAGTCTTTTCAACGGTCAGCGGCGGAAAAACTTCAAGCGTATGTGTGCCGTCAGAATTTTTATGCATAAACGCTGGGAAAATCGGAATTGATTTGAACCTTGACATTGACGCCGCACCCGTCACGTAATTTGTAGCGCGGTTGAAAAATTTTACAATGACGCCGTCATTTCGTCCAACGTCTTGATCCATAATCAAGCCGATAAAATGCCCTTCGTCTATCATCTTGTACATTTCACGAACGCCGCTTCTGTACGTGATATGCATTCCGATTTCTGTACGAAATTCGTTTATAAATTTATCCGCGCCAGCAGATTTTTGTTTCTTAGCAACGCCGACGAGTGGAATACCGTACTGGGCAAATGCGCCGCCCATAAGTTCCCAATTATCGCTGTGACACGTCATAATGACAGCGCCGCGACCGTTTCTATTCGGCGAATTAATATAGTTCGTCAAATATTCCAGCCCGATAATTTTAACGTAGCTTTTCATCATACCAGCAAGGCGCGGGAAATTTAAAACTTCCATTGCAATAGTGCCGAGATTAACGGTACTAACTTTTGCAATTCGCGCAGATTCTTTGTCATCGACGTTTAGGCATTGACTAATATTTTCAAGCGCAATTCTTCTGCGTTTATGCGGCAATAGAATCCACATTAACGTTGCAAGTCTGCGCCCTATCGCCAATGAAAATTTCAGCGGCAAGTGACACGCTATCCAACTTAAAATTTTTAAAAAATTATATTCGATAAATTTCATTTTAGAAAATAGGATTTTTAATTAAAATTTTTCTTCCGCCGTTTGATAAAAGTTTTTCAGCAAAATTTTTTCCGAAGTCATCAAGATTTTCAAGCGTACCGACTGCTGTATCTTTCACAAAATTTTTTCCGTCAATAGACGAAATTATTGCACGAGCTGAAATATTTTCGCCTACAACTTCTGCGTAAACGCCAACTGGAATTTGACAGCCGCCGCCTACGACCTGCAGAAAGTCACGTTCAATTTTCACTGCCGCGCAGGTTTCAGCGTCATTCAAAAACTTTACGGCGTCGAAAGTTTTATCATCATCAGCGCGAATTTCTACGGCAAGTGCGCCTTGACCAGCGGCAGGAATTATCTGCGTCAAAAGTTGCTTGATACGTGAACCGTAGCCAAGCCGTTCAAGCCCAGCCGCCGCTAAAATTACCGCGTCAAATTCGCCAGCGCCCAATTTTTTTAAGCGCGTGTCAACGTTACCACGAAGATTTTTTATTTGCAAGTCAGGACGCAACGTCAAAATCTGCGCGGCACGCCGTAAGCTTGAAGTTCCAATAATTGCGCCGTTGGGAAGTTCGTTGAAAGTTTGAAATTTGTTGCTTATGAAAGCGTCGAAGGGATTAGCGCGTTTAGTTATAGCGGCAATTTTAAATTTCGCGTCAAGCTCCGTCGGTACGTCTTTCAAACTGTGTACGGCAATGTCAATGTTACCAGCCAAAAGTTGAAGTTCAAGTTCCTTCGTGAATAAACCTTTGCCGCCGATTTTAGCAAGCGGTGCATCTAAAATTTTATCGCCCTGCGTATGAATTTTGACGAGTTCAACTTCAAGCGCGGAATTATTTTTAGCAAGTTCAGCCGCAATAAATTTTGACTGCCAAAGTGCAAGTTGACTGCCGCGAGTTCCAATTTTTATTTTCATATCATTTAGCCACAAATTTTAAAACTTCGTTCGCCATTTCATCTTTTTCACAAACTTCAGAGTGCAAAATTTCAGCGCCATTAAGCCTTTCCAAATTTCTAGGAACTTTGCGATGAGTAATCAAGCCGAGTTGATCAAGCTGCTTGAAGTCGTCCAAACCGTCAATATTTTCGCCCAACGCATTCAAAACCGCGCCAGTAAATTTAAATGGGCTAGCAGTTCCCGCAACAATGCAAGTCGTCATATCGCGGGTATCGCGGCGATAAT
>CAMJAZ010000387.1 GCA_946403735.1 uncultured Selenomonadales bacterium | reverse complement strand
TATAAATTGTAAATTTTTAGAGACAACAAGCTTATATTTAACTTCAGATTCCATTAAAATTTCTCCATTGTAGCTTTTAGGTCTTAGGTTTCAATTTTTACTAACTGTTAATTACTTACTACTCACTAACCTAAAAATTTGAGTGACAGTTTGATACAAATTCAATTTCGCATTTTCAGTTTTAAGCGCGTCTTCAAGCGTCGTCACCGAATGCAAAATTGGAAAGTAGGCGTCAATTCCGTGTTGATTAACTTCGACAGCTTCAGGCGTCGCCGCTCCACAAACCGCTATAACTTTTACGGCGGGATTATTTTTTTTCGCCAATTTCGCCACACCAATCGGCGCTTTACCCATTGCCGTTTGAAAATCCAGCCGACCTTCACCAGTTATCACAAAATCTGCCGTCTTAAGTTCGCGTTCAATATTCACGGCGTACAAAACTAAATTTATGCCAGGTTCAAGCGTCCCGCCTAAAAATGTGTGGAAAGCATAGCCAAGACCACCTGCCGCACCTGCACCAGGCATTTCAGCGCCAGTCAATCCAAGTTGATTTTCAACCGTCGCGGCAAAAATTTTTATCCAGCTGTCCATTGCACGAACAATTTCAGGCGTCGCACCTTTTTGCGGACCGTAGACGGCGGAGCAACCTTTTTCGCCGTAAAGCGGGTTAGTAACGTCACAAGCAATTCTAAATTTGCATTCGCGCAGGATTGGATTTAAATTGCTAACGTCGACCGTTGCAACGTCTTTCAAATCGCCGCCGTAAATTCCAACTGGTGAACCGTCTGCACGTAAAAATTTCACACCCAACGCCGTCAACATTCCAAGTCCGCAGTCATTCGTTGCACTACCGCCAATGCCAATTATAAATTCGCGGCAACCGCTATTCGCCGCCTGTAAAATCAATTCGCCTAAACCGTAAGTCGTTGTATTCAGCGGATTTCTTTTTTCAGCTGGAACAAGCGTAATTCCAGCCGCGTCAGCCATTTCAATGACGGCGGTATTGTTCGCGATAATTCCGTAGCGGCTTTTAATTTTATCGCCGAGCGGTCCAGTAACTTCGATTGAAATAATTTTACCGTTTAGTCCACTAGTCAGCGCGTCGACTGTACCTTCTCCGCCGTCAGCAAGCGGAAAAACTTTCACGTCAATATTTTTATCAACGTCACGAATTGCTGACGCCGTAATTTCCCCCGCGTCAATCGATGATAAACTGCCTTTGAATGAATCAATGGCAACTATGACTTTCATTTAATCAACCCAATCAATTTTTTTCGACAAATCAAGTAAATCACAATCGCGAACTATCAACGACACAATGCCAGAAATATTTACGACAAAAATATCTGCAATCATTATCGTACCTATTGCGTCCAAAGAAATGTTCAGTTGAGTTAGCATAAGGCTTAACATTGCAACCATTCCACCACTGCCGCTACTTGCCGAAATTGCAAACTGAATAGCCAAAAATCCTATTATAAACGTTTCAGCGATTGTAATTTGTGCTTCAGAAAAATGTACCGCAAAAAATGTGGCAGTTATAAAGCCAACTATCATTGCTGGCGGGCAAAGCGCGTGCGAAATTGGGATATAAAAATCGCAGAGCGTTTTTGGGATTTTTAATTCTTTCTTGCAAATTTCAATATTTTTTGGCATTGCGGCAGACCCGCTAGCAGTCGTGAAGGTAATTAACATTGCGGGCTGAATTTTTTTCAAGAAGTCTACAATTTTTACGCCGTGATTGATTAAATTTCGTACAAGCATTGCCAGACTTAAAAAAATGAACAAAACATATTCCGCCGCAATAAATTTCCAGACGATAAAAATTTCGGAGATGGACGACTGCAAAATTGTTTTGAACAGGCAAAGAAAAATTATCGCGGGAATGATTTTGAAAACGATATTTACCATTTCAAAAATAATTTCTTTCAAGTCTACAACCCAAATTTTAACTGTTCTTACTTTATCGCCCAAAATTGTTATACAAATTCCCATTAGCACCGCCAATGCCACAATTTGTAAAATTTTTCCTTCATAAAACGGCGCAATGATATTTCGCGGGATTATCGACAAAATTAAATCAAAAATTTTTCCCAATTCACTAGAATTGCCTGATAAAATTTGTTCGCTAAAATTTAAATTTATCACGGGAAAAAATATCGAACTGATTAAAATTGATGAAAACGCGACAAAAAATAAAATTGCCAAAAATCTCAACAAAATTTTTGTACTTAGTTCATTAAGTATCGCTACATTTTCAATCGCGCAGATACTGGCTACAATCGAGATAAAAACTAGCGGAATATTTATTGCGATAATTACGCCGAACAATGAATTTAAAATCGGCGTCACAAAACTTTCTACTATCAAGTTTTGCGTTGGTTGAGAAAAAGTTTGTGCGATTAACGCTGAAACAATCGCAAGAAAAATTGCAATGGTCGTAGAGCCGCCAGGAATTTTTATTTTTTTAGATTTTTTTGTAGAAAAGGCGCGAATTTCATTGCAACCGTTTTCGTAGTGATAAACAATGCCCGTGTCTTCGTAACTCATCAGATTTTTCATCATCATTGCCGAAAAAATCTGCGCTTCGTCGTTATCTTCAATTGGATTGTACGGGACGCCTTTAATTTTTATCAAAA
>CAMJAZ010000386.1 GCA_946403735.1 uncultured Selenomonadales bacterium | reverse complement strand
TGTACGTGCCGCGTTAAAAGTTGGTGACTTTGACAAGTTGAAAAAGCTTGTACCTACAACGACGCTTGATTATCTGCGCGAAATGAATTAAACATTAATTCTATATTCTACATTCTTAATTTGAAATATCGCTGCCATTGAGCGGTAATTTTTTTGCTTACATTTAAACGCAGTTGAACTTTCAATGTGAAATGGTGTACAATACCTTAGTATAAAATTTTAAGGAGTGTTTTATTTGAAGAGACGTTTATTTACTTCTGAATCAGTGACTGAAGGGCATCCCGATAAAGTTGCTGATAGGATTTCTGATAGCATTCTTGACGCAATTTTGGAACGTGACCCAAATGGACGTGTTGCCTGTGAAACCGTTGTCACTACTGGACAAGTTGTCGGCGAAATTTCTACTACTTGCTACGTTGACATTGCAAAAATTATTCGTGAGGCAATTCGTGAAATCGGCTATACAAATTCAGCTTATGGCTTTGACGCGGACACCGTTGGCGTGTTAATTTCCCTCGACGAACAATCGCCTGACATTGCACAAGGCGTTGACCGCGCCCTTGAATCACGTGAAGGCGATATGGATATTGAAGACGCTATCGGCGCGGGCGATCAAGGCATGATGTTTGGTTACGCGACGAATGAAACACCTGAATATATGCCGTTGCCCATTTCACTTGCCCATAAACTTGCATTCAAACTGGCTGACATTCGCAAAGTTACTGGCGAAATGAATTATCTGCGTCCCGACGGTAAAACGCAAGTCACGATAGCTTACGAAGGCGACAAGCCCGTTGCAGTTGATACAATCGTCGTTTCTACTCAACACGACCCGCACGTTAGCATTGAGCAAATTAAAAATGATGTGATTGAATACGTTGTCAAGCCGATTGTTCCTGAAGATTTATTTTCAGCGGCGACAAAAATTTTCGTCAATCCTACAGGACGATTTGTAGTTGGTGGACCTCAAGGCGATTCTGGCTTGACTGGCAGAAAAATTATCGTCGACACTTACGGCGGCATGGCACGTCACGGCGGCGGCGCATTTAGTGGTAAAGACCCCACGAAGGTTGACCGTAGCGCGTCTTATGCGGCAAGATACGTTGCCAAAAATATTGTAGCGGCGGGATTAGCTGACCGTTGTGAAATTCAGTTGGCATATGCAATCGGCGTTGCGCGTCCTGTTTCAGTCAACGTTGACACTTTCGGCACGAATAAAGTTGACGAAGAAATTATTTCTAAGCTCGTACAAGAAAATTTTGACTTGAGACCTGCAGGCATTATTAAAATGCTTGATTTACGTCGTCCGATTTACCGTCCAACTTCATCTTATGGACATTTCGGCAGAACGGATGTTGATTTGCCTTGGGAACGTTTAGATAAAGTTGACGCTTTGAAGAATGGAGCTAAAATTTAATGAGTGAAAATGTTGTAAAAATTGCACTGCTCGGCGCTGGAACTATCGGCGGCAGTGTCATTAAAGTTTTGCAGGAAAATCACGCCGTAATTACTCAACGCGCTGGTACGGAAATTGAAATTAAAAATATTTTGGTACTGCCTCACGAAATTCCTAAACTTCACGCGCAGGGACTTCCAGCTACAAATAATTACGACGAAATTTTAAACGATCCTGAAATTAAAATCGTCGTCGAACTTATGGGCGGCATTAAACCTGCTAAAGATTTTATTTTGAAGGCAATGGCACACGGCAAAAACGTTGTCACGGCGAATAAAGATGTTGTCGCGCAATTCGGCTATGAACTTTTCGACGCGGCAGATAAAAATCAAATTGACTTCCTTTTTGAAGCGTCCGTCGGTGGCGCAATTCCTATCATTATGCCACTTAAACGTTCTTTGACGCCAAATAAAATTTCCGAAGTACTCGGTATTGTCAACGGCACAACGAATTATATGTTGACGAAGATGAAGGAAGATGGCGCGGATTATGATACAGTTTTGAAAGAGGCGCAGGCTAAAGGTTACGCGGAGGCTAATCCTGCCGCTGATGTTGAAGGTAAAGACGCTGCGCGGAAAATTGCAATTTTGGCGTCAATCGCTTTCAATTCCCGCGTTAAGTTTGAAGATGTGTCGATTGAAGGCATTACGAAAATTACGCCTGAAGATATTCGCTACGCCGCGCAGTTGGGCTACACGGTTAAACTTTTGGCGATTGGTAAAGAATCTGACTTAGGTGTTGACGTTAGAGTACACCCAGTACTTTTGCCGAATCAGCATCCATTAGCGTCGGTTAATGGCGTATTCAACGCAATTTTTGTACGCGGCAATCCTATTGATGAGGCAATGTTTTATGGACCTGGCGCGGGCTATCCAACTGCGTCTGCCGTCATTTCGGATATTGTGGAAATTGCGCGTGGACTTCAACTTGGCGTTGTTGGCAGATTTGGTTGCACTTGCTACGAACAGAAAAAAATTTGTCCGCTTGATGAAACTACGTCGTCATATTTTGTACGTCTGCTTGTCAATGATGAAATTGGTGTACTCGGCGAAATTGCTACGACTTTCGGTAACGCGCAGGTTAGCTTAAAATCTGTCATGCAGACAAACGCGGAAGTTGAAGGCGGCGCGGAATTGGTTATCATTACTCACGAAGTTAAGCATAAAAATATTTTGGCGGCGGAAGA
>CAMJAZ010000385.1 GCA_946403735.1 uncultured Selenomonadales bacterium | reverse complement strand
GCCGCGTCAACTGCCGCTGAAATTTCCCGCGCAGAAATATTTTCAGCTTTGAACTCTTCAGTTAAACGTTTCTTCAACTTTTTCATATCGTGAACTGGCAGGAACGGCTGAAGGAAGTTAATATTTTTTTCGCGCAGAATATCCATATTGCCACGAATATTTTCAGGGTAACTTGCAACGATTGGGCAGTTGTAAAAATTATCGGACCGCGTGTCGAAGTTATACGGTTCGCAAGGATAAAAAATTTTCGTAATTCCGCGTTCAATCAAATTCATAATATGACCGTGCGCCAACTTCGCGGGATAACATAACGAATCGCTTGGAATTGTCGACATACCTTTACAAAAAATTTCCGCGTTTGACTTGTCCGAAAGTTCGACGCGATAACCTAATTGTGTGAAAAACGTATGCCAAAATGGATAATCTTCATACATATTCAAAACGCGGGGAATGCCGATAACGCCGCGCCGCGCAGATTTTTCGTCCAAAGATTTATAATCGAAAACGCGCTTGTACTTGTAAGCGTAGGCGTTGGGTACGTCTTCACTTTCCGCAGAAATTTTTCCGCCGACGCCGCGTTCACAACGGTTGCCAGTAAAAAATTTGCCGCCGTCAGGAAATTTTTGCATAGTGATTAAACAATTATTGCCGCAACGTCCGCAACGATAAGACTTTGTTACAACGTTAAAATTTTCTAACTGTTCAGGATTAAGCAACGTTGAATTTTCATTCTTAATCCTTAATTCTGAATTCTGCATTGCAAGCAACGCCGCGCCGTAAGCGCCCATAAGTCCCGCAATGTCAGGGCGAATAACTTTTTTGCCGAGAATTTCCTCAATGGAACGTAAGACAGCGTCATTGTAAAAAGTTCCGCCTTGCACAACGATATTTTCGCCGAGTTCGTCAACATTTTTCAGTTGCATAACTTTAAACAGCGCGTTTTTGATAACAGAAAGCGCAATTCCCGCCGAAATGTCATTGACAGATGCGCCGTCTTTTTGCGCCTGCTTAACTTTTGAGTTCATAAAAACGGTGCAACGCGTCCCCAAGTCGACAGGTGCAGTTGAAGTCAACGCCTTATTCGCGAAGTCGCCGACAGTCATATTTAACCCTTGCGCAAAATTTTGAATGAATGAGCCGCAACCAGCGCTACAAGCTTCATTCAGCGTAATGTTGCCAATCGTGCCGTCTTTGACGAAGAAACATTTCATATCCTGTCCGCCAATGTCAAGCACGAATGAAACGTCGGGGCAAAACTCCTGCGCGGCTGTAAGATGTGCAAACGTTTCAACTTCCGAGCCATCCGCGTGAAGTGCCGCTTTAACAATCGCTTCACCGTAGCCAGTCGTGAAAACTTTAGCAATCTGCGCGGTGGACGGAATATTTTTGTACAAGTCGCGAATTTGATTGACAACAGTTTTCAGCGGCGAACCTTCATTTGAGCCGTAAGCCGTATATAAAATTTGTTTATCTTCGCCAATCGCGCAAATTTTCGTAGTTGTTGAGCCAGCGTCAATGCCGATAAAAATTTTGCCGCAGTAAGTTTTTAAATCGCCGCGTTTAACTTTTGCCGAATCATGACGGCTACGGAAAATTTTATAATCGTCGTCATTGCGGAACAAAATAAAATTTGACTTTCGCGTTTCGTGATTCGTTGCAACTTTCAATAGGGATTGTTCAAGCTGATTGACGGAAAAATTTTCAGCGTCAGTACATAGCGCCGCGCCAGTAGCTACATAAAAATTTCCATTCGACGTATTTATAACTTTGTCAGGCGAAAGGTTAAGCGTTTCAATAAATCTTTTCTTAAGTTCGGGCAGAAAATGTAGTGGACCGCCTAGAAATGCAACAGCGCCGTCAATCGCCCTACCTTGCGCCAAATTGCCGATAGTTTGATTGACTACCGCTTGAAAAATTGATAGCGCAATATCAGCTTTCTTTACGCCGTCATTCATCAACGCTTGAATATCAGTTTTCGCGAAGACGCCGCACCGTGACGCGATTGTATAAATTTGCTTACCTTTTTCGGCTAAAGAATTTAAACCTAGCGCGTCAGTTGAAAGTAGCGACGCCATATGATCGATAAATGAACCTGTGCCGCCCGCGCATACGCCATTCATACGAACTTCTGGCGCACCTTTTAGATAAATAATTTTCGCATCTTCGCCGCCAAGTTCGACAACAGTATCAGTTGACGGAATAAATTTTTCAACGGCAGTTTGACACGCTATAACTTCCTGCACGAATGGTAAGGAAATTTTTTTAGCAATGCCCATACCAGCTGAACCTGCAAGCGCGATTTTAAATTTTGCGTCTCCTGCAATATTTTTCAGCGTCCCAATAACTTTTTTTAGTGAGTTGCCAATTTCTGAAAAATGCCTAGCGTAATTTGTATGAATGATTTTTTCTTCGCCGTCCATGACAACCAATTTGATTGTCGTTGAGCCGACATCAATCCCTACTTTCATAAAAATTTCACCTCAATATAATTTTATAATTCCGTTTTATCATTGTCAACGAAATTTTAGAGAGTAGGGATTAGGCGCGTTGATTAATGGTAAATATATTCTGGGTAAATTTTTTAGATTTTAAATCTACTTTTTCTTTTGGCGCAAAAGAAAACATGCCCGCTGAAATCGCATCACGCGATTTGC
>CAMJAZ010000384.1 GCA_946403735.1 uncultured Selenomonadales bacterium | reverse complement strand
CGTATGAGCCAAACGCAAACGCTTTATGATTCTGCGGACGCAAGCCCTTAATGTAGCAAAGAAATTGCGCAATCGTCGGCATTAATTGATTGTGAATTGTCGGTGAACCAACTGCCAAATATTTGCTCTTGAAAATATCCGTGACAATGTCTGAAAGCGGCGTACATTTTACGTCGTAGTACGCGGCAGGAATTTTTTTCTTAGCAAACGCTTCCGCTATCGTATGTGCAATAATTTCCGTCGAATGCCACATTGAATCGAAGACGATAACCGCCCTTTCCTCAACGTCGCCGCTACTCCAATCTTTATAGCAGTCTAAAATTTTCGGAATGTGCGAACGCCAACTTACGCCGTGTCCTGTCGCAATCATTTCAATTTCCAAATCGCCCAACGCCTTCAACGCAGTTTGCGCTTGCTTGCCGAAAGGCATTAAAATATTTGCGTAATATTTTTTTGCCTCGTACAAAATGGTTTCCAAATTATTTTCGTCGTCGAAACGCATTGACGCGGCTAAATGTTGACCGAAGGCGTCGTTGGAAAATAAAATTTTTTCTTCTGGACAGTACGTAACCATTGAATCTGGCCAGTGCAACATCGGCGTCGGTACGAAATGCAAAGTACGTTCGCCGATTGAAATTTTATCGCCAGCTTTAACAGGTTTATAATTCAATTCACCGTAGCGCGTCGATAAGCCTTTCAAGCCGTTAGGTTGCGTCGTGATAATTTCTGCGTTAGGTGCAAGCGCGGCAAGTTCACGTAAAGCGCCTGAATGATCTGGTTCAACGTGGCTTGAAACAATAACATCAATTTTCGCGGGATCGATGATTGATGAAATTCTTTCCAGCAACTCATCTTTGAAGTCAATCTTCACCGTATCAATCAGCGTAATTTTTTCGTCCAAAATTAAATAGGCGTTGTAACTTGTGCCGCGCGAAGTCTCATAGCCGTGAAAATTTCTAAGCGACCAATCAATAGCGCCGACCCAATAAATATTTTTTTTAATCTCAACTGCTTTAAAATTTCCCATAAAAATCTCCCTTCAAAAAATTTTTCTGTAAAATAATTCGGCAAAGTAATTTCACTTCCTGCCGAAAATTTTTGTACGCTTTATGAAAAACTTATGATAAGTCTGTATTTATTGGACAGCGTAAAAAATTTTGTTATAATTTCTTAACAAAATTTCGGACAATTTTTAAGAAAGTAGGCGTGAAAATGAAAATGGTGCGGCGTGGAAAAAATTTTGTGAAGTCATTGAGAAAAAAAATTTGTGCGTTGACGTTGATATTTTCTTCGCTTACGTTCAACTTCTGCGCGGCGGCAAGTTACGGAGAAAGTAGCGATGAAGTTGCGGAAATACAAACTTGCTTGACAGCGCAGGGACTTTTCAACGGAGCGATTGACGGTTACTACGGCGAATCGACGGTTGCCGCGATTAAAGATTTTCAATCGGCTATCGGCTTGCCTGTGGACGGAGTTTGTGGACACGTGACGTATGAACTTTTGCACGCGGCGGCTTACGATGAAATTGACATAACAACTTTGATGAACGGCGGCGCGTCGAACTACATTAAACCTGGCGACAGCGGCAATAAAGTCAAGGAACTTCAAAACGCTTTAATCAATTTGGGATATTTAAGCGGCACGGCGGACGGAATTTATTCATCAGCGACAGCGTTGGCAGTAAAAAATTTTCAATCACACAACGGTTTAACAGTTGACGGACTTTGCGGCAGTTCAACTTTAAACGCGCTTAAACGTTCTGCGCCTATTCAAGATGTTAAGACGAATTACGCGGAAATTGGTAGCGTCATTAAAGCTGGTATGGAAGGACCTGGCGTCGTCGACGTGCAAGAAAAGTTAATTGAAGCTGGCTATTTAAGCGGTTCGCCTGACGGTTACTGCGGCTTGGCGACGGTCGAGGCGATTAAAAAATTTCAGACAGCGAAGGGCATTAAAGCTGATGGCGTTTGCGGAATTATGACGTATTCCGCGCTGGAAAATTCCCAGTACGAAGAAAATTTGTCATGGGAAGAAATTATTGTTGATGAGCCGAATTACGGACGCGTGATTTACGTTGAGGCGACGGCGTACAGTTCACAAGATCCAGGCTTGGGATTGTACACTGCGCGGGGAAATCTTGTTGGACACGGAATAATTTCAGTTGACCCAAATTTTATTCCATTGGGGACGCGCATTTACATTCCAGGTTACGGCGAGGCGATAGCTGATGATACAGGCGGCGCTATTGTCGGCAACCGAATTGATATTGCTTTCGACACGTACGAAGAGGCTATCAACTTTGGACGGCAGAATATTGAAATTTATATCATTGAATGAGTTGGTGATACTTATGATAACAGTTCGCGGCGCGGTGATTATTGAACAAGGCGTAACGTTTGCAATTATCGCCGTCAAACAATCAGTCACGAATTACACGGCGCGAATCGTTCAAGTGCGGCATGAACTATCGTATTTTTTCCCGAATATGCCGATAATTTTAATGTCACAAGACCAAAATGGTACGCCGCATTTTTACGGGCGCAAAGATATTGTAGAATTTTTGAAGACGATACGTTTGGATCAAATCCCTTGGAAAGAATATCACATTTATTAATTAAGAATTAAGAATTTTTTTAGGACGTGAAAATTTTTTGGA
>CAMJAZ010000383.1 GCA_946403735.1 uncultured Selenomonadales bacterium | reverse complement strand
ATATTTTTTTCACTGCGCAGGAAGAAATTTTGCGGGCATTGCAAGACAAAAGCTTTAATCGGAAAGTTATCTTCGTCTGTCGGGGCATTGCGAACTTGTTGGAGCGTCTTGCCGACGAAGATTTTAAATTTCGAACGAATCAAATTTGCCGCATCGAAGGTAAAGTAAATTTTTCCGTCGTGAAGTATAATCCCGCGTTAAATTTTCCGACTGACGCCCAGAATTTTTCCGAACTGCTAAAGTTGATGGAGAGCGGCAAAACTTCGGCGACCGTGCAGACAAATTTGCCGCTAGAAAACGTCACGGCAATAAATAATTTTTACGACGCGATTAAAAATCAGGAGCCGCATTTCAACATTTCCCCCGACGCGCTAAGCGATTGGCAGTGGCAAGAATATTTTTCTGATAATAATTGCGAAGGCTATCCTCCGGAACATTGGCGTAGCTTCGCGGCGGGATTCAAGAATAAAATTTCTAATCCGTACTTGCGCTTTGTCTTCACTCGTTCCGCAAACTTCGAGGCGTATTGTAAAAATTTGTTCTTCGCGTTGCTTGACGTTGCGGACGAAAAAACTTTTGATGAATTTTATTCGCTGAGGAAAGCCGCCGTCAAAAATATTACGTCGCCATATCTCGCCGAGTATCTTGAGCGGCTGAAAACTTTTCCAGACGCCATAAAATATTTGACGGATAATACTGCCCAAGAGCGTCGCGCAATGATTGAAGCCGCGCAGGGCAAAGAAAAAATCCCCGACGTATTGAAGCGAAATTATCCGGCGATGAGCGATTATTTGACGGATTACGATTTCGGCGACGCGGAGATTACGAATTATTTTCGGCAGTACAAAAAGATTAAGCTTTGCAACGTCGACGATGAAAATTTTAAAAGTCGTGTGCGGGAGTTGGCGACGCAAAGACCGTATAATAAATTCGAGACGCGACAAAAAATTTTGGACGACGCAGACCCGACGGCGAAACTTTATTGGTTAGATGCTCTCGGCGTTGAGTTTTTGAGCTATATTAAAGCGCGTGCGATACAACTTGGACTTTTAACGGCGATAAAAATTGCGCGTGCAAATTTGCCGACGCTGACTTTCCAGAATAAAAATTTCTATGACGATTGGCGCGGCGATAAGTTCGATAAAAATCAGCAACTGGACGAGCTGAAACATACGTCCGAAAATTTCGATGGTGGCAAATGTTCTGCGCCGACTTATATTGACGACGAACTTGCAATTATCGATAATGCGCTTGAAGAAATTAAAAATGATTTGGCAAATCACCACGCCGAAAAAATTATTCTGACTTCTGATCATGGAGCGAGCCGCCTTGCCGTAATGTTCGGGCGCGAAAACAAATTCAAAATGAATTCTAACGGCGAACACTCCGGACGCTGTTGCCCGATAAATGAGCTTGATGAAAAGCCGACTTGTGCGACGGAGGAAAACGGCTATTGGGTTTTAGCGAATTACGATAAATTTGCGGGCGGGCGATTATCGTCGGTTGAAGTTCATGGCGGCGCGACGTTGGAAGAAATTTTGGTGCCCGTGATTGAATTTACCTTGCAAGGCGCAAACGTTGAAGTTAAAATTTCTCCTGCGAAAAAAAATCCTGCACCGCTTAAAGAAATTGATGACGGTTTTGAATTTTTTGATTGACGAGGGCAAGCAATGGAAAATAGATTGAGAAAAATTTTCTCCGATATGGTTGTTTATAAAGATTTGAAGAACAGCAATTTTTTCTCCGCGCTAAGTTTGCCGTCATTTATGCGCGATTGGCTTTTGCGACGATTCGAGGACGCCGACGGCAAATTTGATGCAGACGAACTTTCCGATTTCATACGGCGATTTATTCCGAAAAAAGACGATTGGAAAGCGATTAAGAGCCGCATTGTTATGGAAAATGAGCACGTAAAACTTTTGGCGAAAATTTCCATTGAGATTGACGTTGCCAATGGCGCGGCGTCGTTTTCCCTACCGGACTTTGGGCTTGCGGCTAAGGAAACTATGATTGACGACAATATTTGGTATCTCTACAAAGATGAACTGGTTGGCGGGCGCGAAGTCTGGGGAATGATTGAGTTGGGTTATCGTCCGCCCGATTATGATGCTCGTCCGAAAATTCCTGGCAAAATTCGGCTATTGAAGTTCAAAAATTTTTGCCCGTATAAAATCGACTTGGATTTTTATAAAGACGCACGGAAAAATTTTTCGTTCGATGAGTGGCTACAAATTTTGTTGGGTGCGATTGATTACAACGCGGCGGGTTACGAGCACGAAGAAGAGAAATTGACAATGTTGACGCGGCTTTTGCCCTTCATCGAGAAGCGTTTAAATCTGATTGAGCTTGCGCCAAAGGGGACGGGAAAATCTTATGTTTTCGGGCAAGTCAGCCGTTTTGGATGGTTGTCAAGTGGCGGAATCATGAGTCGCGCCAAAATGTTTTACGACATGCAGAAACGTCAAGAAGGGCTTGTCGCCTATAATGACTTCGTGACGCTTGACGAAGTGCAAACGATTTCTTTCAAGGATACGGACGAAGTTCGCGCCGCTTTGAAGGGTTTTCTGGAAAATGGCGTCTACACGGTCGGCAATCACTCCAACAACGCCGACGCCGGAGTTATTTTAAGTGGCAACATAGCAAAGGCGACTATGGATATG
>CAMJAZ010000382.1 GCA_946403735.1 uncultured Selenomonadales bacterium | reverse complement strand
ATTTTTTCGTATTGTTCTTGTGTAAGTTTCATAAGTTTATTTTAATGGTTAATACTGGTTATTGCAATAGTGTGAACACACCCTAGTAAATTAAAACCTTCGGACGCTGTTATAACAAATTGGAATTATCCAAGTCATTACATTGTAGGTTTATTTCAAGTTTTTGGTGATGGTAGCGGTGTTTTTGTGAAGGTACATCAAAAATTTTATAAAATATTAAAAATGGGTTATGCGAAAAATATTGCTAAAAGCATAGGTATTAATGAAAATTGGTATGCGCCTTTGCGAAGTGTAAATTTGATTCAAAGATTTTATATGTCGTATTAGAATCGTGGTAATTATAATGGAATTAAAAATTTATGAACAAACTGACGTTGACGAATGGAATAATTTTGTTGATGGCGCTAAAAACTCATACTTCCTTTTTAAGCGCGGCTATATGGACTATCATAAAGATCGCTTTAAAGATTTTTCGCTGATGATTTATGACGACAAGGGCAAGTTAATTTCAATTCTGCCTGCAAGTATTTCATATGACGGCGATAATAAAATTCTTGTATCGCACGGCGGCTTGACTTTCGGCGGATTTTTGACTAACGAAAAAATGAAAGTCGAAACGATGCTTGATATTTTCGACACCGTAAAAAATTTTTTGCGTCAACAAAATTTTTCGTCAATGATTTATAAATGCATTCCCTATATTTATTGGCGTTATCCAAGTGAAGAGGACAAGTACGCGCTTTTCATCAATGCCGCAAAACTTATTCGTCGTGACGTTTCCACTACAGTTTATGTTCCAATACGTTATAAGTATTCAAAAGATCGTAAATATCGGATAGGCAGAGGGAAAAAAATAATGTTGCCGTCAAATACAACAATCAATATGAAGATTTTATAAATTTGGAGAATGAAATTTTATCGAAGTATCATTCAACAATAGCCGTTCATACTGCTGAAGAATTAAAACTTTTGGCGGGACGTTTTCCCGAAAATATCAAACTTTACACGGGCGAACTTGACGGGAAAACTTTAGCGGGCGCAGTTGTCTTTGAAAATGGCGAAACAGTTCACACGCAATACCTTGCAAATTCGGACGAAGGAAGGCAAGTTGGCGCGTTGGACTGCGTGATAGATTTTCTTTTGAATGAAGTTTACGCCGATAAAAAATATTTCGACTTCGGTATTTCCAATGAAAACGCTGGCAAATATTTAAATCGCGGTTTAATCGCGCAAAAAGAAGGTTTCGGAGCACGTGCAGTTGTCCACGATTTTTATGAATTGAAACTTTAAATTTTTCTTAGAATTTTTTTAGACGCTTAATATTTTTTATTGCCACGTATGATTAAATAATCCTAAAAAAGTTAAAAATAAAAAATATCTCTCCTATGAAAAATTCGTAGGAGATTTTTTTATTGCAAAATTCTTTATAAAGTTTCGTGTGCAGAAGTTATCACGAAATTTATTTTTTCGTCAAAATTTATTTCTTCAGCGTCAAAAGTTTTGCGCAGAAAAGTTAAGTATTCGATATTGCCTTCTGGACCTTTTATCGGCGAAAAATCTAGCCCGCAAACTTTTAAATTAATCTCCTGCGAAAAATTTAAAATTCTTTGCAAAACATCTTCGTGAACTTTTCTATCACGAACAACGCCTTTTTTACCAACTTTATCGCGCCCAGCTTCAAATTGCGGCTTTATCAACGCTACAATTTCGCCGTCGTCACTCAAAATTTCTTTTGCAACTGGCAAAACTTTTTCCAGCGATATAAACGCAACATCAATAGACGCAAAATTTAACTCATCAGCAAAATCTGCGCGGGTCACGTTGCGAATGTTTGTCCGCTCAAAATTGACGACGCGTTCATCATTTCGCAATTTCCACGCTAATTGCCCGTATCCAACGTCTATAGCGTAAATTTTTTTCGCGCCATTTTGCAACATACAATCGGTAAAACCGCCTGTCGACGCGCCTATATCTACGCAAATTTTTCCGCGCAGATTTATAGGAAAAACTTGCAACGCTTTTTGTAATTTCAAGCCGCCTCGACTCACAAACGGCATTTCTTCGCCGATAATTTCAATTTTCGATTCAACGTCAACCAAAGTTCCTGCCTTGTCAATTTTCTGCCCGTTCACTAAAATTTTTCCAGCCATTATCATTGCTTGCGACTTTGCCCGACTTTCAAAAAAATTTTTCTCCGTTAAAAGTAAATCTATTCTTTTTTTCATTTTATACCGTCCATTCAAAAATTTTTTCAATTATATCAAATGTAAAACTTGTGTCAAAAATGATTCCTGCAGGAAAATTTTTTATTTCGTTGAACATAGCGCTAAGGTGATTTTATTGGAAAAATTTACTCCAACTTACGATTTAGAAGAATTTAAACGCTCTGACTTTGAAATTACTAAAACGGCTCAAAAAAGCGCTGAAGATTTAGGCTTTAATAAAAAATCCATTCATGAAGTTGTTTCGACAATGAAAAATGACTATTTTTATAAGTCTATGACTTCATACGCGAATTATAAAATTTGGCAAGATGTTTATCACGTTCCTTACGAAGATTTAATTATATACGTAAAATTTACTCAAAACGTAATTTCAGAATTTACTTTGTTATCGTTTAAAGAAAAATAGGAGTGGTTGAAATGGAAAAAATTCATCCAGAAACAGGAG
>CAMJAZ010000381.1 GCA_946403735.1 uncultured Selenomonadales bacterium | reverse complement strand
GCGCGACCTGTCCATTGCCTATTTTCCTCTTTTTTTAAAGCACCACAAGCATCGGGATGCACTTTGACCGTTGTTGAATCAAGACAGACTACATCAACATTAATGCTAATGATAGCAGAGCATGAAAAAACTTGTCGAGTACTCCACTTGCATCCGTTTTCAGTTACATACAGTATAGCATTGAGAAATTGGATTTTGAGATTTTTTAGTATTGTTCTTGTGTAAGTTTCATAATTTTATTTTAATGGTTAATACCAGTTATTGCAATAGTGTGAACACACCCTAAAAAACCTACGAACTTTATTAAGTCCGTAGGCTTTTTAAATTTCAGCTTTAAAATTTTTTACAAATCGTCGTCGTACTTATCAAAAGAATCATCGTCGCGGTAGGAGTCGTCGTCATCACTTGAACCGTAGCCGTCGTATTCGTCGTAGTCATCATAATTTTTTCTACGATTTCTACGATAAATATTTTCTTCCTCATCAACTTCGTTTAAATCTTCGTCGGACGGCTCTTTAAAACCAAAATCGTCGTCATCATCTAAAGGCATTGGCGCGGCGTCATCTTCATATTCATCTTTCGCCAACTCCTGCGTCAATTTACTAAGCGCCTCATCCGAAAAAGCTTTATCCTTGCCAGCTGAAGTAAATTTAACGCTAGGCACTAACTCATTAAGCGCAGAAACGTTGCTAGCTATAATTTCTTCGTCAGAGTCAATCGCGTCTAAATTATCAGCGTCGCTCATTTCATCTTTAGGCGGCGCTTGAACTTCATGTTTGCCGAAATTGCCAACGTCGACGCCAGTTTCTTTAGCTTTTTCGCGTATGGTGCGATCGTCGTCATCATCTTCATCACGAATCAAAATTTCTTTTGAATCGCCGCTCAAAACTTTTATGTCAAGCCCAATCGACTGCAACTCTTTAATCAAAACTTTGAATGATTCAGGTACGCCTGGCTCTGGAATGTTATTGCCTTTAACAATCGCTTCGTAAGCTTTAACACGTCCAACTACGTCGTCAGATTTAACCGTCAAAATTTCCTGCAAGGTGTACGACGCGCCGTAAGCTTCAAGCGCCCAAACTTCCATTTCACCAAAACGTTGACCGCCGAATTGCGCTTTACCACCAAGCGGCTGTTGAGTGACTAAGCTGTAAGGTCCAGTCGAACGCGCATGAATTTTATCATCAACCAAATGGTGAAGTTTCAACATATAAACACAGCCAACCGTTACGTGATTTTCAAACGGTTCACCAGTTCGCCCGTCGTACAAGACAGTTTTTCCGTCAGCGTCAAGCCCCGCTAACTCCATTGTCTTCATTACATCTTCTTCACGCGCACCGTCAAAAACAGGCGTGGCAATGTGCAAGCCAGCTTTTTCACTTTTCGGCAAACCGTACTTGTCAACGTCGTAGCCAAAAAGTTTAAGACGTGCCGCCGCATTTTGTGGATTGTTGGCAATTTCCCAGCCGAGCTTACGAACCGCCATACCTAAGTGCGTTTCCAAAACTTGACCAATATTCATTCGTGACGGAACGCCAAGCGGATTTAAAACAATGTCAACTGGCGTACCATCTGGCAGGAATGGCATATCCTCTTCACGCATAATTCTTGAAACGACGCCTTTGTTTCCGTGACGACCAGACATTTTATCGCCGACGGAAATTTTTCTTTTCTGTGCAATATAAACGCGAACTTGCTTATTGACGCCAGGCGCCATTTCGTCATTTCTTTCACGTGTAAAAATTTTAACGTCAACAACTTTTCCCGATTCGCCATGCGGTACGCGCAAGGAAGTATCGCGAACTTCACGCGCTTTTTCACCGAAGATTGCACGCAATAAACGTTCTTCCGCCGTCAATTCCGTTTCACCTTTCGGCGTAACTTTACCGACGAGAATATCACCTGGTCGAACGTCAGCGCCAATAGCAATTATGCCGTCTTCGTCAAGGTTAGTCAACGAATCTTCGGAAATGTTTGGAATATCGCGTGTAACTTCCTCTGGACCCAATTTAGTGTCGCGGGCGTCGCATTGGTGTTCATCAATGTGAATTGACGTGTAAATATCGCGCTTAATCAAATTTTCGCTAAGTAAAATTGCGTCTTCGTAGTTGTAACCTTCCCAAGGCATATACGCTACTAAAATGTTGTAACCAAGCGCCAATTCGCCGTTATTCGTTGCAGGACCGTCAGCAATAGGCTGTTTAACTTCGACGTACTCACCTTTATTTACAAGCGGAATTTGATTTATACAAGTACCTTGATTCGAACGCACAAATTTTTGAAGTTTGTATTCATCGCGTGAAAAAACTTCAATGCGAATGGACGATTTATCAGCACTCATAATTTTTCCAGCACGACGAGTAGTTATAACTTCGCCAGTACCTTCAGCAATAATTCTATCTTTTTTAACGCGTTCATTTTTGGAAACGTTAATGACAAATTTTTCTGGCAAGAAATATTCATCAAACATCTGCGCGGGTTCAACGATAACGCTATTAGCAGTAATTTCCTTTATAATACCCGCCGATTTAGCACGAACAATCGTACCGAATGAATCAGCCAGCGGTTGACCTTCCTTGACTAACGCGCCAACTTTCGCACGAACTTTAGCGCCGTCAGGAACTTGGTACGTGTCATTGTCAACGGAAACTTGAATCATATCGTAGGCAAAACTTAAG
>CAMJAZ010000380.1 GCA_946403735.1 uncultured Selenomonadales bacterium | reverse complement strand
CGAACTGAATTTGTCAGAATATATATCAGTTAAATTTTCTAGCTCATTCTTAGTTTTATCATCAATTTTAGGTAAGGGTATATTTGATAAATTATTTGGTGAAAAAGTTATTCCACCACCTAAAGCCATACCGCCATAAGCTTCTTTCAAAAAGAAAAAAACAACACTCGAATTTAAAATTGGTAATAACGCCTTTATTCCATAGCTACTTTTTGGAGTTATGATCTCAGTAGATTTAGCAGCTAAATATTCGCCATAAAAATCACCATAGACTTCAAAGTATCTGATTCCTGTCGTTATCAATTTAGGCGAATTGGCTTGAGCAAACCTTTTAGGAAAATTCTTATGCAAAGATGTTTTTTCAACAACCGGATATAGATATTTATTCTTTACATATGTCATTTCTTTTGTTCCCCAGAGAGAAATAAATTTGTCTATAGTACCAGTGTTTATGAATTTGAAGAAAATTTTTTGATTAACTATAGAGTCATTGTTTTCTGAAACCAATTTTGCTATCTCATACGTCTCTGAAACAGTTGCCGCTCCACTTACATTGAAGTGTTTCCCAAGTTTTTCGTTTTCGAGTAATTTTTTTATGGTCGTAAAATTATTTGATAAGAGTAATCCCAGATTATCAAATGGACGTATAATATTTTTGCTGACTGCGTAACTTAAAGATTTAGTGTAGTCTGCATTGAACTTTGTAACTTGAACATTTTCGATAATATTTCTCTTAACCATTACAAAAACGGTTGAAACACCTGCTGATTTGAAAGCGTAAAAACTCGTGTAATCACCTATGGCAAAAATATGGTCAACCAAGAGCCTACGTAGAGATTCTCCGTATTTTATAGACAACCACTTATTAGAAGTAATTAAAGTTGCAACGCCATTTTGATTTAATAAATTAAAGCTCATCTCCCAAAATAAGACATATAAATCCCAATTACCTTTTGCCGTTTCAAATTTTCTTGAGTAAATTTCTCTTAACTCTGGCATTGTCCTTGTCATTTCTTCCGAGTCTATATATGGCGGGTTGCCAACGATAATATCAAAGCCGCCGTTCTCCTTGAATACGGTCGGGAAATAAAGTTGCCAGAGGACAAACGGCAACGATTTTTGTTGTGCGGCAAGCTTGTACCTTTTAGCCAGCGCAGAATTTTTGCCGAGCTGTTCAAGGATAATGCCGTCGTAAATGTCGCGGATATATCGCCTGTACTCTTCCTTTCTGGCGTGGTCGGATTCGTGGAAAAGATTTTTCTGCACGCGAATCAAATCGGCAATCCGCGAATCAATTTCCCCTTGCAGAAGTAACCCTTGTCCTTTTGCCTCTGCCATGTTGTTTAAAACCTTGCTGTGCTTAATCAGAGCGACGCCCTCGAACTCATCAATCAGACTGTTTCCGCAAATTATGTTGCAGTCCAGATTGGGCAAAGGCTTTGGCTTGAAAAATTTTTTATCGGCGGTCGGTTCATCGTCAATTACAATGGTCAGCCACAAACGCAATTTGGCAATGTCGACCGCGCTCGGCTCTATGTCACAAGCGAAGATAGAATTTTTAATCGTTTCGATTTTCAAGTCGTACAGATTGCGCACAATTTTTTCGTCTCTGCCAAAGTTTAAGTAAGCAGTCAGAACTTCGCGGGCTTTTGTAATTTCGTTTAGCATACCGAGCAAAAACGCTCCAGAGCCGACAGCCAAATCAGCGACTTTGACTGCTTGCAAAAATCTATCGAGTTCGGCAAGGCGATTGACTTTTTGCGCGGGAGAAAAAATTTCGTCGGATATTTGCAAGTCTTTGTTATCGGCGAAATTTGCAATGTCGGCGTCCTTGAAGTAGTCGCCGTACAGAATAAAATTTCTGATAGCGTTTTCGGAGATTTTGCTTTTCTCGACGAGATAACTTATCAGCGTTTCGCGGCACATGTAGTGGACGATTTCGCGCGGCGTATAGAACGCGCCCTTAGATTTTCTCGTGCTCACGTCAAGGAGATTCTCAAAAACTTTTCCGAGCATTTCAGGGTCAATGGCAACTTCGCGCTCAGTCGGCTCGTCTTCGTTGATTGTAAAATTATATCTGTCGAAAATATCGAGAATCCCGTCCGCGTCACGTCCTTTGCTAGCGACGTTGGAAAAAATCTCGTTGGGAATAGAAAAATTATTTTTTTGCCAGTCGTAGTTGTCGAGTTCCTCAAAAAGTCCGCCGTTCAAAAAAGGAATTCGCAAATTCAATCGCGGGTATAAATCATTCTTGCGGCTACGGTCGACGTTTAGCGCGGTATAAAAAAGCGGCTCCAACACTTCATCAAAGAAATTTTTGCCTGTGGACTCGTTGTCTTGAAAAATTTTTCGCATGAAGTTCGGCGAACCTGTTCCCCACTCGGAATTCTTTTCAACACCGAGCCAGCCTTTTTTCTGCAGGAAATACAAGAAGACAATCTGCCCCAAAAGTTTCTTGGCAAACTGTTCGGCGTTAAATCCGTGTACTTGCGATTCCACTTTGAACTCCGAATTATTTTCCAGATAATCTTTGAGCTGATAAAATTTTTCGGCGTACTTGTTAAAAAATTCTTTTGTGACACGTTCGACGCTGAAAGCCTCTTCCAAGTCGTCAAGCGTGACGCTGACAGAATCATTTTCAAAAAGCGGGAACAGCTGCTGATAAGCCGTCGCGCATGGTTCGTTCTC
>CAMJAZ010000379.1 GCA_946403735.1 uncultured Selenomonadales bacterium | reverse complement strand
ATTTTATTGGCATATGGAAATGGTGTACAGTGCCCAATATAAAAACGGGTGCTCCAGATTTTATAAAATCAAAATTTTATTCGGAGATGATGCCGCCAGAGATATTTTTTCTTCCTAACTGCTACACAAAAGAAGATTTGAAAAATGCACTTGTTGATGGAGTTGAAACACCGTCCTATGTAGACAAATTTATTTTTGCTCTGACACGCGGACAAAATTCGTATACGGGGGTAATTTGCACAAGCTCTGATTTTTCGATGACAGAAAATTTTTATCGACTGAAATCGGACATTTATAAACTGACCTGCATTGAATTTAATGGTGAAGATTGCATACGTGTTAGCGGACGAGTTTTTTTCAAAAAAATAAATCCCACCGATGAAAATACGTATTTCTTTTTATTGAAAGCCCCGCAAGAAATTATTAAAGAAAAAGTTCTTGCTCAAGCAACCTGGTCGAAGTTCAAAGCAAATATTTCGAAAAAAGAATTTCAATCTGTCAGTGCCTTCTTGAGGAGTTTGTCGACAGAGGACTTTTTTCCGACAAAGGATTTTTTTCTCCGGAAAATCGCGACTGCTTGCGGTTATTCTATTGAAAAAGCAAAGGAGGACTTAGACTTTTTTATCAAGCAGGTGGAAGATTATCTTTGTGATGAAGATTTATCTGATGAAGTTTTGGTCGATGTGATAAAAAGTCATCCGAATTTTTCTGAACGTATTCAACGACAAGTTTCCGAGTTGTGGCATAAAGAGAACGAAGAAAAAATTTCTGAGGCAAACGAGAAGCTGACGCAATTAAAAAATTTGTTGAAAGAACGGGAAGAAACTTTAAAGGAAACTCAATTACAAATGGAGAAAATTTCAATTCAGCTCGCGCAAAAAGAAAAGCTCATGGTCGAAGTTGAAGAAAATTTAGTGCGACGCATGGAAACAGCTCGACAAAATATCGCCAATTTTATCTGCGAAATGACTTTTAACCAAGTTTCGTGCTCTGTTTCGCAACGGTCAGTTGCTCCCGTCAAAAAATCTTTCCGACCTGGCGAAATTATCGCGGATGCTGTACCAGAAGACGATTTAAATTTACGAGAACTTGTTGGCGCACTTGATTCATCGTTGGGCGTCGAAGGAGTAAGCAACGATGTTATATTGAGTTTCGCGACTTATCTCCTAGCGGCTTACTTCAATAAAATTTTGTTGCTATTGGTTGGTCCCAATGCTCGTGATTTTGCCGACGTATTTTCAATTTCGTTAAACGGAAAGACAGCGGCTATCTTTGATTGCGGCTGTGTGAATTCATTGGACGATTTGCAAATTTTTGCAGACAGCGATGACGAGGTTATTGTCGCTCTAAATCCCTTTGCGCCGAATTTTATCGCCTATCTGCCCGAATTGGTTCACCTCAAGAATAAATTTATTTTTGCAGTTCATCCTTTCGTTGAAGATTTGCTCATCGAGCCGCGAAGTCTTTACAATTACTTTTTGCCGGTTTTCACTGAGTTGATTTCGGACAGATTGGCATCGCGAAATTTTGTTGATTTTTATCCAAGCGAGGAGTGCAAGAAAAATTTTTGTGCGCGATACAAATACAATCCCGACGAAATTCCTATTTCGGCACAGGAACGTATGAATAAATTGCTCAAGGATACGCGGAAAATTTTAAAAGAAAATTTTGCCGAGCGCAACGCTGTTTCCGAATGCACCGTGCTTTTCACCAAGTTTCCTTTAGCTTATGTCACAGGCAATGCCGAAAAATTTTTGGACGAGTTCAACGGCAGTGAGAGAACGGTGGAAAGAATCCACCGGTTCATGGAGAAATGATCTATGGAAAAATTCGGAAGATTGCTTTGTTCCATTGCCGACGAGCTGAATATTCGACGTGGAACAAGTGAAAGCGTTGAATATTTTAAGCGGCGGATAATTTACAGTGCGATTAGTCGGACAGCTTATGCGAGCTTGTGGGACAAAGATTTTGACGACGAAAGTTGCGTATCCGTGAGACACGTCAAAGGCAAAATCTCCAAACTTCTGAACATTTACTTGCAGTTGTATCCGGAAGCAAGAATCGATGCTGGACTTTCCGAAGAACTTTATAAAAATTTTTTAACAACAGGGCTGATTTACCACAAAGCATATCGAGTCGCGCCGTCGATTTGTCGCGAAGCTGTTCAGGGAAAAATTTTATTCCTGCGCGGAATGCCGCCCAACGAAAAAGTTTTTGTGAGCGGAGCCGGATTTTATAAGTGTGACGAAAAAAATTTTCTAATCAAAGAAAATCTTTCCGATATTCACGACATGTTTGAAGTGCCTGAAAAAAATTTGGAAACTATCTGGCAAGAGCTTCTTGATAAATCCGTTTGGCACGTCGTGGAAGATTGGCAAGATATGGAGTTTTTGCGCGTATCGCCGCCGTTCAATAGAGGTTATTGGCAAGATAAACCGGAACGTAACGGAAAAATTTCTCTGGCAAGAAGTAGCGGACAATTTGAACCGCGCTCCTATTACAGCTACAAATTTTCGGATGGAAAATTTCTTTGCAGTCAAATTCCTCAATGGCAAACATATGACGAACATTTCCAGTCAAGCGTTTATCGAAAATTTTCTTGAGCATGTCTCGCCGCGCTTAAGACTCTGCCGCCGACAGAATTCAAAACGGATGGCGACGTTGTTCACGTGAATTTTAAGTATCTCT
>CAMJAZ010000378.1 GCA_946403735.1 uncultured Selenomonadales bacterium | reverse complement strand
TTAGAATTGTTTGGAGGAAAATTTTCATGAAAGATACGTATATGGCAAAGGCGGGTAGCGTCGAAAAAAAATGGTACATATTCGACGCCGAAGGTCAAGTTGTCGGGCGTCTTGCGGCGGAAATTGCAAAAGTTCTGCGCGGCAAAAATAAACCTGAATTTACCCCGCACGTAGATACTGGCGATTATGTTATTGTCATCAACGCGGCTAAAGCAGTTTTCACTGGCAAAAAGTTGCGCAAAAAAGTTTATTTTCATCATACAGGCTATCTCGGCGGCGGCAAGTACGCTACTGCTGGCGAATGGATGAAAAAATTTCCTGAGCGCGTCATTGAACACGCCGTTAAAGGAATGTTACCAAAAAATAAACTTGGCGCTGACCTTTTCAGAAAACTTCACGTTTACGCTGGCGCTGAACATCCACACGCTGGACAGCAACCTGAAGAAATTAAAGTCGAACCGCGTCATTGAGAGGTGAACTAAATTTTTATGGAAAATGTAAGTTACTACGGCACTGGACGCCGCAAAAGTTCAATCGCGCGCGTTCGTTTAATTCCTGGCGATGGAAAAGTTACGATTAATGGTCGCGCTATGGAAGAATATTTTGGCTTGAAGACGCTTGAATTGATTGTACGTCAACCGCTCGTTTTGACGGAAATGAATGACAAATACGACGTTGTAGCAAGCGTTAAAGGCGGCGGCACTAGCGGTCAAGCTGGCGCTATTCGTCACGGCATCACTAGGGCGCTTATGGAATTAAATTCCGACCTTCGCCCCGCGCTTAAAAAGGCTGGCTTTGTTACTCGTGATCCTCGTGAAAAGGAACGTCGCAAATACGGTCTCAAGAAAGCTAGAAAAGCATCTCAATTCTCAAAACGTTAATATCGAACTTGCAAATTTGCACAAAAAAATTTCCCTCTCAAGTGGAGGGATTTTTTAGTTTGTACGAAAAATATTTTAGAATTGGCGGCGCTGAAAGTTCTGCTGATACCAGCGTTGTCTCTGATTCTGTTAGTGTGTCAGCAAATGTTGATGACGATCAGCGTGTTGGTCAAAATTTTCTTGAACAGTTTTTCGGTATGATTAAGGCGTTGACGTCGGGCGGGACTTTACAGAGTCTAGTAAGCAAAGCGCGTAAAAATATTCACAGGCGTTGGAAGGTTGTATAAAGTAGCGTTTGACTCTTTACGGCGATATTCAAGGCTATTTGTCGCAGTGGAAAAAAGTAACGGCACTCCTGTTAGTTCAGCGGTTGATGAAGTGTCTGTCGGTGAAGATGTTGAGACTGTAGACGAAAAAATACAGTGGAAATGGACGTTAAAGATCCAGTTGATGAAGATACGGCGGCAGTTGCTGTTGATAAAGGGGGTGATAATGAAAATTCTCTTGAAATTTTTGTTGGGAAAATTTGATATAAGAAAATCGTTATAGACAGAACGAGCGACAAGAGAAACGGCATAGGGGGCGCGTAAAATCGCATCTGCAATAATAGATGCCAAAGATTCAGAAGAAGAATGGTCGGAGGAAACAACCTTGTAGCAAGTGTGTCGATTATCGATAACCAGAAGAGGTTTGTCGATAAAATATTTTTCCTGCAAGAAGAGCGGACGCTCCTTAGCAGACCAATCTCTGTTGAGGAAATTTTTTTCGCGCAGGTTTAATTCAGAGAGATTTTTATAGAAACGTTGTTCGTCTTTGTGGAAATTACGCAAAGCGGCGCGTAAATTCATTGGGAAGAGCAAATTCAATTTCAATATAGCGACGATTGCCGTAACTTTCATATTTATCAGCGGTGCGGAAAAACTTTTTCGGGTCGTCATTAGCCCATTTGGATAAATGATGAGCATGAAAGATACAACCGCCGCGCTTAGCAAAAGCATTTTCGCGGTTAATGTATTCTACGTGAGATTTGGCGGAAAGTTGCCCCATATTTTCAGAAATACGTTCAAGAATTTTATCAACAGTAAGTTTGGTTAATTTTTTTCGTTCGAGAAGGTCAGTTCCTTGTGATTGAGAATAAACGAGTTTTGACAATGAATGCAAGCGAAGTCCGATTTTGGCAACAGATTCGATTGATTGACGATTAAAAGGCATTTATTACAGATTTTTTAAAATCGTCAGAGCTGGAAATAATAATAGGTTGATAATTCATAACTTTATCAGCAAGCAAGAAAGCGATAGAAATAGTTGTAGGTGAGGAATTATCGAAAAGTTCGATACCGCCAGAAGAATTTTTAATGCAACTAAAATCATCAGTTTTGTAAAGCAAGGTTACAAGTCCAACGCAAGCGTCTTTAATATCGGCAGAAGAAATCAATTTACCGCTGAAAATGTTAAATACAATGCCGATTAAAAAAGAGATAAAATTTTTTGAGATTGTTTATTGTAGTAACCACTTATAAACGGTGGGGCGAGAAACTTTGTAGTGTTTAGCAATTTCGGTAACGGTGTACTGCTGATTATAATAACCTTGTTTGTAAAAGTCGAAATCTTTGGGGCGTTTTTTGAAATTACGCCCGAAATAATCGCTACATTTATTGCATTGCTAAAAAATAACTCCTCCTAAAATCTAAAAAGTGACGAGTTTTTCCAAAAAGTGATTAATCCAAACCCTTAAAAAGGTGGGATAATGTTACAAGCAACTTGCTCCGTTAAAATTGGAAAGATTACAGAAAAATCGTAAGCACGAAACTTACGATAA
>CAMJAZ010000377.1 GCA_946403735.1 uncultured Selenomonadales bacterium | reverse complement strand
TGCGCGTCGTAAGTTCTGCGGCTGGTATCAATGAAACACGCGGTGACGTAATTTCAGTTGAACCTATGCCGTTTAGTACTGAAGCGCGTGACAGAGAGGCTGCAGCTGAAGCGGCTGAACAGAAACGTCAAGATAGGATTCTTTATATGGAATTTGGAGCATTAATTTTACTTCTCGCCTTGTTGCTCGGTGGATTCTTGATGTATCGTCGCAAAAAACAGCAGGAGCGCGAAGTTGAAGAAGCTAGATTGCGTGCTGAAAGGGAAGCGCGTGAAGCTGAGGAGGCGGCTCAACGTCGTGCTGAAGAGGCGCAACGTGCTCGCGATATTGAAAACGGAGTTATTGAAGATGAAGGCTTGACACCGCAAGAGAAACAGCAACGTGATGAAAAACAAGCTATTCTCAAGATGATTGATGAAAAGCCTGCTGATGTCGCTATGCTGATTAAAACTTGGTTGGCTGAAGACGAATAATTTTTTAGGGGCTAGGAACTTAGAATTAAAAATTCTTGTAGCAGTTCCAGCTCCTATTAAATTTCTAAAAATTAGTAAGTATTTAGTAGTTAATAGTGAACATTTATCCTAAAAACTGAAAGCAAAAATGGAAGGTGATTAATTATGCCAGCAATGCCCGATATGTATGGCGAACCCCGCGAAATGACGGCACATGAAAAAGCAGCTATATTCTTCATCGCTATCGGTGGAGAATACGCCGCTAAACTTTTTGAACATATGGACGACGACGAAATAGAAAGTATCACGCTTGAAATTGCTAACAATAAACAAGTTAGCGCTGAATTAAAAGCCGAAGTCCTGTCAGAATTTTATCAAATGGCTATGGCTAGCGATTACATTTCTACTGGCGGTCTTGAATACGCGCAGAATGTTTTGGAAAAAGCGCTCGGCTCGGATCGCGCTATGGACATTTTGAACCGCTTAACTACCAGCTTGCAAGTTCGTCCGTTCGACTTCCTACGCAAAACTGACCCTTCACAACTTATGACGTTTTTGCAGAATGAACACCCGCAGACAATCGCTTTAGTTATGGCGTACCTTGAACCTGACCAAGCCGCTATAGTTATGAGTGGTCTGCCGCCTGAATCACAAGCCGACGTTGCTAAACGTATCGCTATGATGGACAGAACGTCGCCTGATATTATTCGCGAAGTTGAAAGAGTTTTGGAGAAAAAACTTTCTGCTATGCTCAATCAAGATTTCACTACGGCTGGCGGTATCCCTGCTGTTGTCGAAGTTTTAAACCGCGTCGACCGTACTACAGAAAAAGCCATTATCGAACAGTTGGAAATGGACAACCCCGAACTTGCCGAAGAAATCAAAAAGCTTATGTTCGTGTTCGAAGATATTGTACTTTTGGACGACCGCTCCTTGCAAATGGTACTGCGCGAAGTCGATACAAAAGATTTGTCGTTGGCTATGAAAGCTACGCCGCAGGAAGTTGCTGACAAAATTTATAAGAATATGTCTAAGCGTGCCGCTGATATGTTGCGTGAAGAACTTGAATATATGGGACCTGTCAAGATTCGTGACGTTGAGGAAGCGCAGATGAAAGTTGTTAATATTATTCGTACGCTTGAAGACAAGGGCGAAATTGTTATTGCTCGTGGTCAAGGCGACGAAATGCTGGTTTAATTGAATTAAGAATTAAGAATGTAGAATTATGAATTTAATGAAAGCTGAATTAGACGTTGTGCAAAATTTGCAGGTGAAAAAATTTCTGCGGCGGCGTCTAAATTTTTTTTATACGTCAAAATATTTTCGTCAAAGTCGTCAATAAAATTTTTTAAAGCTACGTCAAGCGCGTTGATATTTCCACTTTCAAAAACTTCACCAATTCTAAATTTCTCCCAAACTTCAGGATTAATTTCACTCGACGCAATGACGGGCTTTTTAAATCCCAACGCCGTGAAAAGCATGGCACTCCAATGGTAACGATAGCGCGGCGCTGAATACGGCATTAAAAGCGCGTCGACGTTCAAAATTGCCCGTTGCCAATCAGCACCAATTAAACCCTTGTGTAGAAATTCCAAGCTGTCAAATTTTTTATATTGCGCGATAATCTCTTCAAAATCTTTCGCGTCCTCCTCGTGCATAGTTGAACCTTGAACAATCATTTTAACTTTGCGCTTGTAGTTGGCGTTGATGAAGACGTTGAGCAATTCGCGCAATTTTTTTTCGCGCCTGTACTGTCCAAAAAATCCAATCGTCAATTCGTCGCTAGGTTGACGCTGAAAATTTTTTACGTCACGCGGAATAAAAGTCGGCGGGTACGTCGGGAAAATATTTTTGTACTTGCCGCCGAAAAGATTTTCATCAAGCGTCAACACGCAAAGTTTAATATTGTCGTACGGCAAAAGTTTTTCAGCCGCATTTAAAAAGTTCGACGCCTCATTGGGATTAATGCCGTGCAGAATGAAAATCAGCGGTACGGAAATTTTTTTCAGCGAATTGTGATTCAAGGCGCGTAAATATCTGTAAGTCGACGTGGGAACAATCAGCGCGTCGAAATTTTTTTGCGCATCGTAAAGTTGACTATACCAACGCTGACGATTTATTTCACGCTTGATAGTGGCGGCAATTTTCCTAAGCCCGCGTGACGTACTGTAAACTACGGCGTCGCCTGCAAGTTTCGTTACTGGAACTTTATAATCGAAGTGAAAGATAAAATTTTCTGGCACATAAAAATTTAC
>CAMJAZ010000376.1 GCA_946403735.1 uncultured Selenomonadales bacterium | reverse complement strand
TTAATGAATTACTTTTCTTTTGGCGCAAAAGAAAAGTAACAAAAGAAAACATAGCGGCATTTGTGCGCCCACGATTAACGGTTTATAAATTTCAGCAATACACCGCGTCCTTTTGTTGCGACACTCCAACGTTACAGCGGCGCTTGGAAATGCCGCTGGTTTCCATTATTTTTTCAATCCAATAATTTGTCAAGACCGATTGTCAAGCCGCTAAGTGTACGAACTTTTTTACAGGCAAGCAATACGCCCGGCATAAATGAATCACGCCCAGTTGAATCGTGGCGAATTGTCAAAGTTTGTCCAAGTCCGCCAAAAATTACTTCCTGATGTGCAACGTAGCCTGGCAAGCGTACACTGTGAATGCGTATCCCTTCATAATCTGCGCCGCGAACATTGGCAAGGCGTTCAACTTCATCGGGATGCCCTTGCTTGTGAGCGTTGCGAACTTCAGAAATCATTTTCGCCGTAAGTTCCGCCGTACCGCTCGGCGCGTCAAGTTTTTTATCGTGGTGCAATTCGATAATCTCAACGTCTGGCATATATTTAGCCACCTGCTTAGCAAGCAACATCATCAACACCGCGCCTATAGCGAAGTTTGGCGCAATGAAAGCTGGCGTCTGAAATTTTTCCGTAGCGTCACGAATTTTTTCCTTTGCCGCGTCATCAAGTCCAGTTGTACCGACGACTGGCGAAACTTTTTTTTCAAGCGCCGTCATCACATTTTTAAATACAGCGTCAGGGCGCGTGAAATCAACCATAACGTCAGGCTTGTACTTATCAAGCGCCGCCGCAAGGTCTGTATCAACTTTTACGCCGTCAACTTCGCCGCCGAAAATGTCAACCGCGCCGACAAGTTCCAATTCAGAATCATTTTTCACGGCGCCTAAAACGGTACGCCCCATTCTGCCTTGCGCACCGTTCACTAAAACTTTAATCACTAAATCTGCCTCCGTACTTTGAATCGTCAAAAAAATTTTTGTAAGATTTTAATAAACGTAGTAAATTTTATCTTATGAAAATTTATGCGTCAACAAATTTTCTTAGCGTATACAAGTTATTCCGACGATAGAAAATCTAAAACGTTCGTGACTTTAATTCCGTCGTCAGAGTTCGTGGCTTTTTCGTCCGTCGTAATGACCCAACGCGCAAAAAGATTTTTTATAGCACGTAGTGGCGAATATGCGGCGTCCTGCGCGGCGTCACTGCCTAAATCCAGCGCGGTGTTAATGTAAATTTTGTCGCCAATATCGCTACGTTCAATTTGAAAAACTGTAGACTTGCCAACGCGGAAAATGGTACAGCCAACTTCCAGCCGTAAAATTTCCAAGTACACAAGGCATTCCAAAATTTCATTCGTCAAAACTTGTTGACCAATCATCAAACTTTGATAGCCTAAATCGACGGGAAAATATTTTGCAACGCGCGGAATTGGCGTATTGTCACGCATATCAACTACTGGCACAGAGTATACAAGGTAAGCTCGGCGCAACCTTTCAATGTAACTTTCGACGGTAGCAACTTTCGGCGGTCGCTCATCAAAAAGTTTGCGGAAACTGCTGAAAGAATTTACTGCGGAAATTTGCGTGAAAACTTTTTTTGTCAAGTTAATCAAAAGTTCGTAATCTGTAATTCCCACGCCGTTTAATACGTCGCACATTAACGACGCAGAAAAATTATTCATCAACATTGACGTTACGGCTGATTCATTAGCGCGCATTTGTACGGCGGCGGGCATTCCACCAATTTTTAAGTAAACTTCAAGCCGCTCTTTTAACCCGACTTCTTCAGGGAATCTGTAAAAATTTTGAAATTCTAAAAATGACAGCGGCAAAACGTTTAAGAAAATAGGCGGCGGGTCGAAAAATTCTTCTACGTCCTCTGCAGAAATTTCAACCGAACTTGTCAAGTAAATATCCGCGCCGAAAATATTTTTTACGCCAGAAATTACCATTTGCCAATTTGGTACTCGTGCAGGCTCGTCCAAAAGTAGATACGTTTTTCCTTGATCAGCAATCTGCGCGGAAATTAAATCGAAAAATTCTTCAGCGTCATTCAGCGTACGAAAAGCAAGCGCGTCTAAATCAATGCGTACAATATTTTCACGCTTGACGCCGTTTAGCAATAAATTTTGCGCAAACATATCTAAGATTGAAGTTTTACCGACGCCACGCGCTCCCACTAAAATTTTTACTTCGTCACGTTCAAGCAATCCATTCAAACGATTCAAATAAAGCGGACGATGTATCAAACTCAAATTCAATCATCTCCGAAAAAATTTTAAACTGTGAATTATTTTACATTAATTCGCGGTTGAAGTAAACGAAATTTTGTATTGACGCCGCATTTGAAATTTTAGGTCGTGTTGAATAATTTCAAGTTTATTGAAGTTAAACGCAGAGTAGTTTATAATTTACAGAAAAAATTTTTGAAGGTGATTAATTTGGAAAAAAATAACCGCCCTGATTGGGACGAATACTTTTTAAATATCGCGCAGGAAGTCGGCAAACGTTCAACGTGTCTTCGTCGACGTTACGGCGCAATTATCGTGAAAGATAAAATTATCGTAAGCACTGGCTATAACGGTTCACCACGCGGCGAGGCTAACTGCATCGATACTGGACTTTGTGAACGCGAACGTTTACACATTCCGAAAGGTGAACGCTACGAACTCTGCGTTTCAGTTCACGGTGAAGCCAACGCGATTATAA
>CAMJAZ010000375.1 GCA_946403735.1 uncultured Selenomonadales bacterium | reverse complement strand
CCGCTTGTTACCACAATTTTTCGCTTGAAATATTAATACCCTATTTATTCAACACAACCTAACTACTTACTAGAAGGGATTTAAAATGCAACGATTTATGATAATCGACGGCAGCAGTATTTTTTACCGCGCCTTTTACGCAATGCCCGCTTTAACTTCGCCGACTGGTGAACCTACTGGCGCGATAACTGGCTTTGCAAATATTATTTTAAAACTTCTGCGCGAATACAGCCCCGATTATGCCGCAGTTGCCCTTGACGCCTCACGCAAAACTTTTCGTACTGAAATGTTTGCCGATTACAAGGCGAATCGTGACCATATGCCAGATGAACTTTCCGCGCAGTTTCCATTGCTGAAAGAATTTGTTGACGCGCTTGGTATGAAAATTTTAATCGCGCCGCATTATGAAGCTGATGACATTATCGGAACACTTGCACGACAGGCGGAAAATCTTCACGTCGATATTGTCACTGGCGACCGCGACGCACTCCAACTCATCAACGCTACGACAAATGTTTTACTTACGAAAAATACTAAAGTCGACGTGTACGACGAAGAAAAATTTCAAGCTGAATACACCTTCGCGCCCAAAATTTTAGTGGACTTTAAAGGACTTAGCGGCGATACGTCAGATAATATTCCTGGCGTAAAGGGCATTGGTTCAAAGACGGCGACTAAACTTTTAAATGAATTTGGGACGCTTGAAAATATTCTTGACAACGTCGAAAAAATTTCCGCTAAAAAAGTTCGTGAATCTCTGCAAACTTACGCCGAAGTTGCGACGCTTAGTAAAAAACTTGCACAAATTAATTGCAATGTTCCCGACGTAAATTTTGACACGGAAAAATTTATCATCACGCCGAATTTTGCACTTGTCGACAAATTTTGCGACCGCTACGCCTTAGCCAACATTAAGAAAAGAATTCATGAACTTTTCGACGATGTGGAAAATCTTTTTTATCAATCGCCAGCCAAAATGTTGAAAGTTCCTAAAATTGAATCGGCTGTCGACTTCAACGTTATTTTTAACGCACCAAATATTTCAGTTGACAATCCCAGCGAATTGGGAATTTTAATTGCGGCGGCTGGCAAAATTTTCAACGTCACGGAAAATGATTTGAAAACGATTGTTGACGATTACCAGCGCAAAATTTTTGTTCACGACTTAAAAAATTTTCTGCACCAATACGACGTTGGACACATTGAAAAATTTTTCGACGTTGAACTTGCCGCGTACCTGCTTTACCCTGAAATGAATGATTACGCTTGCAATAGACTTTTGCCGCTGGAATTTGACGGCTTGCAACTTCCCATTACTTCACTTGCCGCGCAGGTTGCCGCACTTGAAAAACTTGGTACGCTTTACCTTGAAAAGCTTGATGAACTTGAGATGAAGGAACTTTACGACGCGGTTGAATTGCCGTTGACTTACGTTTTGGCGAAAATGGAGCAACGCGGCGTTTTCGTCGATACGAAACAGCTTGATGAAAAATCTGTCGAAATGGAAAGCCGCATTGCCGAGATTGAGAAAAATATTTATGAACTGGCTGGCGAAACTTTCAACATAAATTCGCCGAAACAGTTGGCTGAAATTCTTTTCGACAAACTTAAACTGCCGCCCGTCACGCAGACTAAAAAGAAAACTAAGTCTGGCATTTCTACCAACGCTGAAGTTTTGGACAATCTGCGCGGAAGTCATCCAATTATCGACGAAATTTTAAATTTCCGTACGCTTGCAAAGTTAAAGTCGACGTACATTGACGGTTTGCAAAATTTAATTGACCCGCAAACTCACCGCGTGCATACTCACTTCAATCAAACTGTCACGGCGACTGGCAGGTTGTCAAGTTCCGATCCCAATCTGCAAAATATTCCAATTCGTACAGACGAAGGCAGGAAAATTCGCGCACTGTTTGAGCCTGGAGAAGGTTACGATTTTTTGCTTTCCGCCGATTATTCGCAAATTGAACTTAGACTTTTGGCGCATATGTCAGACGACGAAAATTTAATTGCGGCGTTTAACAGCGGCGAAGATATTCACGCTAGGACGGCGGCAGAAGTTTTCGGCGTCAACGTCAATGAAGTTACAGCCGACCTTAGGCGAAAGGCTAAAGCTGTGAACTTCGGCATTGTCTACGGCATCAGCGATTATGGACTTTCACGCGATTTACGTACAACGCGGCACGAGGCGGGCGAATATATTAGCCTTTACTTTGACCGTTACCCTAAAGTAAAAAATTTTTTGGACGCGACGATTGAGCAAGCTAGAAAGTTGGGTTACGTGACTACAATGTTTGGCAGACGGCGTCAACTTCCCGCGATTAAAAATTCAAACTTTCACCTGCGCGGACTTGCTGAACGAATGGCAATGAATACGCCGATTCAAGGTAGCGCGGCTGATATTATCAAGCTGGCGATGATTCGTGCTGAAAGAAATTTAGCGCATTTGAAAAGCCGATTGATTCTGCAGGTTCACGACGAACTTGTAATTGAGACGGTGGAAAGTGAACTTGACGAAGTTGCTAAAATTGTTCGTGACGCTATGGAAAATGTTGTGGCGTTGAAAGTTCCCCTGCTTGTCGACGTACATTACGGCAAAAATTGGACAGAGGCGAAATGAATTACTAATTAAGAATTAAGAATTAAGGTAGCTAGCGGCATTTCCAAGCGCCTGCTGAAAAGTTGTGTGAATGTAGCAAACGAACGCGG
>CAMJAZ010000374.1 GCA_946403735.1 uncultured Selenomonadales bacterium | reverse complement strand
ATTAAAATGCTTTTAGTTATCGAACTTGGCAACAGCAATATCGCAATGGGAACTTATGAAGATAAAATTTTGATGAAACATTGGCGAATTTCGACTGACAGACAAAAAACCGGCGATGAATACGGTATGTTGATTAATGATTTATTTCGTTATCAAGGAGTAAATATAAATGACGTTGACGACATAATTATTTCGTCGGTCGTGCCGCCGCTTATCGTTCCCATTGTGAAAATGTGCGAGCGATATTTTAAAATTCATCCGCTTGTTGTCGGACCCGGCATTAAAACAGGAATAAAATTAAATTATGAAAATCCGCGCGTTATCGGCGCGGACAGAATTGTAAATGTTGTAGGAGCTTATGAACTTTATGGCGGACCTTTAATCGTAATTGATATTGGTACGGCGACAACTTTTGATGTTGTTGCAGATAACGGAGATTTTTTAGGCGGAGTCATTGCGCCCGGCATAACTGCAAGTGCCGAATCTCTTTTCAGTTCAACAGCTAAACTTCCGCGAATTGAACTTGTTCCGCCAAAGAATGTTATCGGGCGAAATACAATCAGCTGTATGCAGTCGGGCATTATTTATGGCTACGTTGGACAGATTGACGCGATTGTTATGAGAATTCGCGCAGAAATGGGTGAAGATTGGAAAGCGCAAGTTATTGCAACCGGCGGACTTGCGCGTATGATTTACAAAGAGTCAAAGACGATTGATAAGATTGACCATTTCTTAACGTTAAGCGGTCTTCGCGTTTTGTACGACAGAAATAAATCTGATAAGGATAAAATTTAATGGACGATAAAAATTTGGCAAACGTTACGCTGATTTTAAATGCCTTCCACGAATTTGCAGAAATTATCAAAAAAAATGGCGGACTTACCGTCAACCAATTTATAAAATTTATTGAGCCAAAATTTATTGAAGCGGGTTATCGTCAAACGTCGAAAGTTACGGCGTACACTGCGCGGCGTCAAACAAAAATTTTAATTCTGCACGACGCGGGCGCTGGCGATTTTGTCATTAATACGGGTTTTCTACGCGAAATTCGGCGGCTTTATCCCAACGCTTACATTGCCTTATGCGTCAAATCAAATGTCATACAACTTGCGGAACTTTGCCCCTACGTCGACGAAGTTATTTTGAACAAAGGAAAGTTTACTTACGCAAATTTTAATGAAATGTTCAGCGATTACATAAAGCTTGCTGAAAAATTTCTTGCCACCAAATTTGATATTTGTTATTCGCTTGCCTACCTTGCGGAAACAAATTTTTTAATGTATATGAGCGGGGCGCGAACTAGAATATCTGTTAATGTTTATACCGACTTGATTGAAGAAAATATGTTCGCCAATACAAAGTTTTTCAACTTTAGAAATACAGCGCCGCTTTCAACAAAAATTGTCTCACGTCCGCAATATCGTTGTCACCGCGTCGATATGATTTTTCACATTTTGGAAGAACTTTTGAGTGCGCCGATTGATAACCGCGATTTAGAAATTTGGTATAGCCCGCTTGACGCCGCATTTGCAAAAAATTGGGTCGGAAAGTCACGTCGTCCATTGTACACTTTATGTTTGGGTGGCAGTCACGACAGAAAAAAATATCCGCCTGAAAAGTACGCGAAATTTCTTGAACTCGTCGTAAAGGATGAGCCACAAGCAACTTTCATAATTTTAGGCGGTGGTAAAAGTGATTTGCAGTCTGCGCAGATTCTCAAAGAAAATCTTGATGAAAAATTTTTCAATGAACACGTTATCGACTTGACGAACAAAACGAATTATCGGCAAAGTGCAGCAGTTATAAATTTGTGTGACGCTTACATTGGCAATGATACTGGTACAATGCACATTGCGGCGGCGTTGAAATTTCCTGTACTTTGCGTAAATTGTTTTCCTGCCGATTTAAAAATTAAAATTGGTGATATTATTGCCGTCTATTATCCTTACGGCGTACCAAATGTGATTGTCCGTCCGAAAAATGCGTTGCCCGAATGTAGCGCCGACGAGTCACACCAAGTATATGGTTGTAGGGTTGCATTAAAGCCGCATTGCATTACGCAGATTGAGCCGCAAACTTTGTTTAATGGATTGAAAGTGTTGAAGAAACGCATTGAGGAAAAAAATTTTAAGCCAGTATATATTTTTTAGTCAGAGTGTGTCGAGTAATTTTGATTTTTTTATTTTATGAACCTACTTTTTCTTTGGCGCAAAGAAAAAGTAGCAAAAAGAAACACTGCGGCATTTGTGCGCCTCGCGTTAAACTTTTCTGTAATTCAACATTTCACCGCGTTCGTTTGCTACATTCACACAACTTTTCAGCAGGCGCTTGGAAATGCCGCGAAGTACCACTATTTTTTTACTCGAAAAATCTTCTCACTATTTATTCAATACCGCCTAGTAGTTAGTAGTAAATAATTCTTCATTCATAATTCTACATTCTTAATTCAATTAGCCCGCAAGCAGTTCCAAAACTTTTTCCCAGTCAGGCTTTTCAGCGGCAGTTTTAATCGCTGAAAATTTTTTAGCATCTTCCGTCGGCAATTTATATTCTTCCAGCGATTGAATTACAAATTGCATTGAATCGTAGTCAAAAGTTTGTGCGACTTCCTTCATTGTTTCGTAAGCTTCAGCAAGTTGATCATCATCAATCGGCGGCTTGCTATCGTCAGCAACTTCAACTTTAATAAGCGGCGCTAACTTGTCGGCAAA
>CAMJAZ010000373.1 GCA_946403735.1 uncultured Selenomonadales bacterium | reverse complement strand
AACAGGTGCGGGCTCTGGCGCAGGTTCAGGTTTAGCAGTTAAATCAATAATATCTGTTTCAGCTTTATCAATTTCAGAAATGCTCATAACCGCTTCTTGAATTGCAGATTCTTCAGCAGGGGAAACTAAAATGACTTCAAAACTGCGTTCGAATTTTTCCTGCTCTAAATCTTCAGACGTTGGAATAGTTTTAATGACTTCGCCAACTTCGTCAAGCGCATTCATAACCATATATGATCGCGCAGATTTCAAAAGGCACGTTTCAGCTAAAGTTACGGTTAAGTGAATGCCACGAAGACCGCTACTAGTTGCCTCTTGAATGACGGCTTTTTCAGATTCCGTTAAATCGTAAGTTTTAGCAGGTGCGGCAGATGTAGCAGGTGCAGTAGCAGGTGCAGTGGCAGGCGCGGCGGCTGGAGCATCGGTAGCAGGTGCGGCGGCTGGCGCGGCTTCACCTTTCAAAATGGCTGACAACTTTGCAACTAAGCCTGAAACGTCGATTAAGTCTTCAGGGTCGCCATTGCCAACGTTGTCAATCATCTGTTCGAGTGAGTCAACGCATTTAAAAAGCGTGTCGATAATATCTTCGCTAACTTTCAACTGTTCCTTGCGAAGCATATCGAGCACGTCTTCCATTTCATGCGTAAGTTCAGCGATCTTGTTGTAGCCCATAGTCGCTGACATACCCTTCAAGGTATGCGCATTTCTAAAAATTTCGTTGAGTACGGATAAATCTTCGGCGTTATCTTCCAATCCAAGAAGACCGTCGTTGAGAGACTGCAAATGTTCATGCGATTCGTCAAGAAACATCTCCATGTACTGATTAGTTTCCATTCAAATACCTACCTCCATTTTTAGGTGTTAGCTTTTAGCTTTCAGCTTTTAGGGGTTAGTTTTTAGGTTGTAGCTTTTAGCTTTCAGCTTGTAGAAAAAATTTCATTACGCATTATGCATTCCTAATTACGCATTAAATTAACGTTTTACAGCCTCCACGATAGCTTCGGCAATTTTATCAAGAGGGCGTACTTCGTCAGCTAATCCAGCGTCTACAACAGCTTTCGGCATACCATATACGACGCAACTTTTTTCATCTTGCGCAATGGAATAGCCGCCGTTCGCCTTAATCTTTTTCATACCTTCGCAACCATCAGCGCCCATACCCGTCATAATCACGGACACTAAATCGCTACCAAATTGTGCGACGGAGTCAAACATAACATTGACGGCGGGACGGTGATTGCCGACTGGTGGTTCTTGACTTAATAAAATTTTTTTGCCGCCGCCTGCAACATTCGCCACCCTTAAATGATAATTTCCTGGCGCAATGTACACTTGACCTGCGCGGATAATTTCTTCGTGTTCAGCTTCTTTAACGGCAATTTCGCTGATTGAGTCTAAACGCTCGGCAAGGGACTTTGTGAACCCTGCGGGCATATGTTGAACGATTACGACGCCGCAAGGAAGATTTCCTGGAAGACGCGTAATTACACTTTGCAAGGCTTGAGGTCCACCAGTTGAAGTTCCAATAGCCACTAATTTTTTTCCGCTAACACTTGGCGCATACGCGGGCTTAGGAATGTTCGCGGCAGGAATTTTTACAATTTCTGGTTTTTGTCCTGGCACGTAGCCTGAACGCCGTTTAACTTGAATCCTGCGCATAACGGGCGGATCGGGCTGTTTAGGTTTGGGCGTGAACACAATGGGTTTTGAATCTGTTGTACGTGTCTTTGAAACGTGAGCTTGTGCCGCCGCTCGACACTTCGCAAGAATTTCATCTTCAATGGTGTCAATTTTTGAAATTGGACCGCCAGCTTTACTGACAAAATCTACCGCACCTAAGGCAAGCGCTCTAATTGTGGCGTCTGTACCTTCCTGCGTCATACTGCTTACCATTACAACGGGCAAAGGGCATTCGTCCATAATTATTGCCAGCGCGTCAAGTCCATTCATCACTGGCATCAGCACATCTAAAGTTAATAAATCTGGTTTCAGTTTCTTGACTTTATCAACAGTATCTTTCCCATTGATTGCTGTACCCACTACTTGGAAGTCACTTTGTTTTGCGAACAAATCTGAAAGCACCTTCCGCATAAACGCCGAATCGTCAGCAACCAATACACGAACCATTCAGGTCACTCCTTTTTTGCGGTCTTTCTTCGCTGAAATTTTAAGACTGCTAAAAAATTTCTTCGCAATTCTGCAACACTCTATGCGTTATGCCGAATTTTAATCAATTAAATATTCGCCCGAGTTAGCAAAGTTCCTTCATACTTTGAAAAAAGTTTTAAATGCTGTTAGTAAAATTGAATTTGATAAAAATTTTTAAATTTTTTTATTAAATTTTTAAACCTACTTTTTCTTTGGAGCAAAATTTTAATTACGCATTAAGCATTCCTAATTCCTAATTAAAAAAATTGCGTTTACTTCGTCCATTATGATATAATTCTGGAAAAATTTTAAAGGAGCGATAAAATTGGCTGAAATAAATTTAGATGATTTACTGGCGCAAAAGTCTGCCGCGTCAGCAAGTACTGAAACGGCGCTTGCAACTGTTGAACCTGCCGTAGAAATTGCAAAGGTTACTCAACAAGTCGAAACGTTATCACCTGCCGAATTGACAAAGGTTCAATCCATTAAAGACAGCATAAATTTAATGGACTCCAGCACGCCGCTAAATTTCGGTGCGCCCGCGCAGAAGGAAATTGCGCAATT
>CAMJAZ010000372.1 GCA_946403735.1 uncultured Selenomonadales bacterium | reverse complement strand
CGGTTCAACGTGCTTTCTAATTGGCATATTTTTAACTTTTTCAATCGTGCTGGGGAAATTTTTCATCTCTTCTGTTTCTAACTCGGCAAGCTCTTTATCAGTAACGCCCTCACCTAAGAAAAAAAGTAAAACTGCATTAGTCAAGTTCGATTTCAAAAAGCCGCTAACTACGCGTCGCCATAAAGGATAAGGCTCTTTAAAATCTGCAATGAAGGCGTAGACTTTAAATCCTTCTGCGCGGAAATTTTCAACTTCCCTTCCAAGTGAATCTTCAGGAATAATTGACAATTCAGGCTGATAATGTTCAGCTAAAAAATTTTCTACGTCGTACATTTTGTGAACGTTAGCGCAAACTTTGTCAACGTCCCAATTCCACCACTTAATAGCCAAAAGTTTTTCTATCGTCTCTTCGTCAAAGCGATATTTCACAACCCGCGCAGGATTGCCAACAGCTACTGCGTACGGCGGAATATATCCTGTCACTACTGAATTTGCACCGATAATCGCGCCGCTACCAATTCTTGCGCCGCCGACAATCGTTGTGCCTTCACCAATCCAAACTTCATTGCCGATAATAATTTGGAAATGATTATCTGAACTTCGCGAACGTGGAATTGCATCGCGCAGGTAAGGTTTGCCATAAGACATAAAATCCCTTAAAACTTCGTCCGCATCAAAAGGATAATGCGTCACAGAATTTTTATAGATATGATTCTTTCCTGTAACAAATTTAAGATACCCTGCAAGTGAAGAATAGCGCCCAATTAACATATGACTTGGAGATTCGCCGACTGCATCAACGTCGCTAAGCAACATATATGAATATGCGCCTATAGTAACTGAATGCATGGGGCGTCCTTCTTGAGAGGATGCAAAATATCTATCTACTGGCGCACGTCCCTGTGAAGAAAATTTATTCAGCATAATTTTTTTCTGCCACTTAAAAAGTGATTAGCAGTCTTTTCACCTCGTGTTCTTCGGAATTTATATTGATTTATTGTACTTTCGCTAGTCAAAAGATAATTCATAATAACCAATGAATTTATAAAAGTCAAGGAAAAGGAAATGGCGCTGATAAAATCAATTTTAAGCGTAAATTTTTCGCGACAACAAAATACTTGAAAAATATTTTGTTATGTAAAAATTTTGTGATATAATGCCGCCGTAAAATTTTTGAAGGTGAAGTGTAAATTTTTTTTATGATAATCGGCGTTGATCCAGGCAAAGACAAATGCGGGATAGCTGTTTTAAATTCCAGCGGCGACGTAAAATTTAGTGAAGTCATTCCGACGATTGATTTTGAATTGACGTTAAAAAAACTTTCCGCGCAGTTTGAAATTTCTAACGTAATTTTAGGCAACGGTACGACTCACAGTGTAGCAGAGAAAAAAATTTTGGCGTTGAATTTTCCCGTTCAAGTTGTCGATGAAAAATTTACGACGGAGGAAGCTCGGCGCGAATATTGGAAACAGAATCCACCGCGTGGCTGGCGAAAATTTTTGCCGACTTCATTGCAAGTGCCGCCTGTACCTGTTGACAACATTGTTGCGGAAATTTTAGTGAAAAGATTTTTAGGCAAGTGTGAACAAGGATTGAAAAGATAATGGCGAAAGTTTCAGTTTTAATTTTGGCGCGGAATGAAGAAAAATTTATTGGCGCGTGTCTCAACAGCGTAAAAGATTTTGCCGACGAAATTATTGTGATTGACGATTGCAGTACCGATACGACGGCGGAAATCTGCAAACGTCACGGTGCAAAAGTTTTTCAACGCGCTTTAAATGGTGATTGGGGCGCTCAACAAACTTTTGCAGTCAATCAAGCTACTTGCGATTGGATTTTCATTATTGACGCTGACGAAAGGGTTACGCCTGAACTTGCCGACGAAATTAAAAATATTCTGCGCGGCGACGATAAAAATTTTGCGTACCGCGTGGCACGTTTAAGTTACTTTTGGGGTCAACCACTTAAACACGGCGGCTGGTTTCCCGATTATGTGACGCGACTTTTGCCGAAGGCTGGAACTTACGTTGAAGGTCTTGTTCATCAAAAAATTTGTCACCAATGCAAGGAAGTTGACTTGCCCAGTTCAAAATATCTCGTGCATTATCCCTATCGCGATTGGGAACATTATTTCAGCAAGTTCAACGTTTACACGACGCTTGCCGCTAAAAAAATGTACGGCGCTGGAAAGTCCGCAAGTTTATTCGACGTGATAGCTCATCCATTTTGGGCGGCGTTCAGAATGTACTTTCTGCGCGGCGGATTTCTTGACGGACGAATTGGTTTTATTTTATCCTTCTTTCACTATTTCTATACAATGGCAAAGTACGTCAAGCTTTGGTACTTTGGAAAGGAAAATCAACACGTAACGGAAGACGATGGAGTATAAAAATATTTTAGTAAACGCGCTTGTCAACTTAGGCGACGTGATTTTAATGACTTCGGCGTTGGACTTGATTAAAAAAAATTTTCCCGACGTGAAAATTACAGCGCTAGTCAAGCCCGTTGTTAAAGACGCGATGATTGACAATCCAGTTGTCGACGACGTAATAATTTTTGACTACAAGCCGCGAGTTAGTACGTTTAAGCAAATGCGCGAAATGGTTAGCGAAATTCGACGGCGCAAGTTTGACCTTTCAATTTCCTTCGACAGAAAATTAAGACCTGCGCTATTAACTTTTTTAGCGTGCATACCTAAACGCGTTGGACCGTCGAAAG
>CAMJAZ010000371.1 GCA_946403735.1 uncultured Selenomonadales bacterium | reverse complement strand
GTATTCCCGCCGTAAAGTGTATGTGCTATGGCATTTTTCTGGTGTTCTCGGAGCTGAATTTCTTTATTCATTCCGGGAAAAATTAAATGGCTACCGTCATATTCCCGTGGCTTGATGTTATTAAAATGCCTGTTATAGTAAGCTACAAGCCGCTCTTTTCTGTCAGTATCTTCAAATATCCATTTATTAAACGCTTGCTTTATCAATTCCTGCTTTTGTTGCGCGACTATTGTTGATTCTTTGTCTACCACCTTTTTTTCTTTGCCGTCAACGTACACCGTCCTGTAAATTTTCGGCTCTTTCATATTAAGCGCCAATTCCGTTAAAACCATTGCATTCATTTGCTTAACGCCGTATGTTACCTCTGCTTTGGCGCTGAGTACGGGATAATTTTTTCCTTCTATACGCCAAACACCCGTTATCGGCGAAAAATTTACGCTCATACTGCCGTGCGTCACGTCAAATGTTTCGCGGACAAATTTTTCTACGTCTGTTGTCGGTATCCACGTTGCTCCTATTTCTACGTGAATGTCTGCCGCCGTTAAATCTTTCACGTTGCTCCTATTTCTACGTGAATATCTGCCGCCGTTAAATCTTTCGGCTTTACTTTTTCCAATGCCGCCAAATTTTTTTCCAAACGTGATTTAATCTGTCTCAAATATTCAATTTCAGGGTTGGCTTTATCTTGCTCCAAAAGTTTTTGCTGCTGATATTCTTCCTTGTACTTTTCCCAATCTTCCTTGATTGTATTGTCGCCCGTGCGCTGATAATAATTGTCGACTTCTTTTTCTATTGCTTGAATATCGCCTTCATATTTCGCCAATCTCTTTTTCAAAAAGTCATACAGCATTAAATCGTGCTCTTCATCTTCACGCCCAAATTCTTCACCCATTCTGCGGAGATGACTTAAAATTAACAAATCTGCAGGTTTGGCGTAGCCGATATTTCTGCCGAGTCGTATGGCGTCCAATGCTATCAACGGCTTATCCGATAAAATTTCGCTAACTTTGTCGCGATTTATCGATACCCCGTGACGACGTGCCACTTGCAACAAAAAATCTCGATTTTCTTTTTGCGTCACGATATAATCGTCATAAAAACAATTTTTTTCTTCGTCATAATACCTTGAAAAAGAAAAGTACGGATCGTTTTCAATCGGACAGGCAAGAATTTTTCTTTCTATTTCATTTTGCGGGACATACGTCGGAATTTCTTCAATTTGCAGTACCGTCATTGAAAGTTTTTTGTTTATCTCCGATTCTGTCTGCGCAATTCGCATTTCTGTATATTCCATTTTATCACGAATGTCACCCGAAAGATATTCTTCCGCTATCTGATATTCCTGCTCTTTGAAATCGAAATACATTCTTTCAAATTCAAGCGCTCCTATAATTTCTTCAGAGGTCTGCCCTGTCAACGCTCTCATGTAATCCAAATCAACGCGACCAACTTCCTGCATTGAAATTGCAAGTGCGTCGGCAGGATTTTCGGCATACGTCGGCTTTCTATGCGCTTCTATCATTCGCTTGCTGAAAATAGGTGACTTGCCTTTGTAGCCCTCTTTGCCGTATTCTTCCAACGAGCGCAATAACGGGTACGCAGAATCATTTCCAAAAATTTTTTTCAACGTGGCATCTTCGCAAATATGCCCATAGAATCCAACGTATTTATCGTAAATATTATTTAAATCCACCTGAGCATTTGCCAATTCAGCGTCAGTGCCGTCTTCAACCTGTATATCAATAACGTTACGCACCGAATCACGCATATCCATTGCCAACAACATTCGCGCCCTGTCGCCAGAATTTATTTTTACGGTTTCAGACTTTATCCCGTCAAAAAATTTTATCTCGCCGTTTTCCGCAAAAAAACTTAACGGACGTCTTTCCTCAATGTCCGGCATTTGTTGCGGTAAAGGCAATTCTGTTTTACTCGGCGAATAAATTTTCGGCATTGACCTCATTGACTCTTTCAATAATTTTTGAAATGGTCTCTGTTCGTCAGGATTGCATGTCAAATCGAACCCGTATGCCGTGCTTGTCTTTTCCAAATTCCCCAAAACATCTTCGGGGTGTTCGATAAAATATCTGTTAATCGTTATGTCGCGTTCGCCTTGAAATGAATTTACATAAACCCAACTCGGCAAATTTTCTTCGTCACGAATCTTTTCAAGCTTGCAGAAAAATAAAATGTCGCTCGTTACTTCCGTTCCCGCCTCTTTAAAAGCTGTATTCGGAAGACGAATTGCGCGGACAAGGTCTGCCCTTTGTGCAAAATATTTTCGTGCACTTTTATCTTGCTTATCCAACGTCCCGCGTGACGTGATAACTGCAACAATTCCGCCTGTACGCACTTGGTCTATCATTTTCGCGATAAAATAATCGTGTATCAAAAACGAATGCTGATTGTAACCTTTGTCATTGACTCGATAATTTCCAAATGGCACGTTGCCGACGGCTATGTCGAAAGAATTGTTCAAATAGCGCGTATCTTCAAACCCTTGTATATTTATCTCTGCGTCAGGATAAATAGTTTTCGCAATCCGACCTGTCAACGAATCCAATTCCACGCCGTAAAGATGACTGCCGTTTTTCATTTCTTCTGGCATATTTCCGAAAAATCCGCCGACGCCCATTGACGGTTCAAGTATTATTCCTTGCTGAAATCCTAAATTTTCAAGTCCCGTATAAATTTCTTGAATAATTTCTGCCGAAGTGTAATGCGCGTT
>CAMJAZ010000370.1 GCA_946403735.1 uncultured Selenomonadales bacterium | reverse complement strand
CCGACGTTGCCGCCGTGTTCGTCCGTGCCGCTCTCGTAAAAAAAATTCCACAGATAATCTATCGTTAGAAGGTCGCCTTCTTCTGGGCTTTTCGTCGCGATAAATTCTTGGAATGCTTTTATATTCGGGTCGCTGTTCTTTATGAAATTAAAAATGCTCCGCTGATTGGAGGCGAAGTATGACGCAAGATTTTTCAGCAAAATCACTGTTATCGGGTGAATCGGCAAAATGTCGGTTAGAACTTTTTCGTTGCGAATTTTAACAAAGTCCATAACAGCTTTGCGCGGCTCGGCGGTACGTTCTCTCAACGCGGCGGAAATATATTCCCATTCGGTTTTAGCAACGTCTTTGACTTTCAGCGCGTGCCCGACAAGTTCAAGTGCGATATTATCGGGCATTGTGATATTCATATGCGTAAATCTGTCGCTAACAATGCGAAAAGCTTGGTCGCCTTCACCGGCTAAACTTTGTGATTCGTGCGTGGCTATGACCAAATAAAAAGGCGCGATATTCGACAATTCCGCAAGCCGCTGGAATTCGTCCAAGTTATTACGGTTGTTGCCGAAGAACTTGGAGAACTCGTCCCAAAATAAAATAATCGCCTTCAAATCGTTTTCGGCGATAACTTCGGCAATCCATTCTGTCAATTCCTTCATGTTGATATTGAAGGCAAGGATACCTTCGCGCTCGTCGAGTTTCATAATATCTTCGACGAGTTGAGAGACGGGGGCTTGAGGATTTTTAAGGCGTTCGATAATTTCTTCCGCGCTCCGACTAGCCAAAGTTGCGGACATGCGATATTCGGGCTTTTGAATTTTGGCGCGGAACATTTCAAGATTTGCTCTGTCGGATTCAAGCCAATTCGCGATTTTGCCGCGCAAAGTTTTTGCGCCGTCGAATTTGCAACCGTTCTTTTTGAGCACGGCAGTTAAGCTCTCGAAAACGGCAAAAATCAATTTCCGCGTGGAAGTTATATCGCCGGTAGCGTAGCGGGCAGCCGTAATGACTTTGCCTTTGCGAATTGTGCGGAGACGTTCGCGCAAATCAATTTCATCGCGCAAATTGTCGTATTCGTCAAAATAGGCGTCGAAGTCACTTTCAGTGCACGACAAAAGATTTTGAATCATCCAGAGGATACGCGACTTGCCTGTTCCGTAAGAGCCTTCAAGCCAAAGACTTTTCTTTTCCGAACGCGACAACGCACGCTCAATCATTTTCAACAGCGCAACAATATCCTTGTGCGGAAAGGTGTATTGCCATTTGTTTTTCGGGTCTTTGATAGAGCTTTCGTTGATTTCGGGGTAATAGCCCTCGTCAATCTCGAAATATTCAAGATACTTATTTGGTTCGTATGCCAACGCCGTCCCTCCTCAACGGTCAAACAATTTTAAAACGTCCTGCGAAGTCTTTTCTGGCACGAGCGAAATTTTTTCAAGATCATGGGTGAAAGTCGCGCTGATGAAGTCGGGATAATTTGCCGACAACCCGTTCAGAAATTGTTGCATTTCGTCACGGTCGATGCCGAAAATTTTTACCGGACTCACGCCCGCTGAATCAGAATCGCTCATTAGCCGCGACAGGTTGAATTGATACCAGCCGTCAGACGCTTCCGCGAATTTATACAGCGCGTACAGGATAACTCGCCCGTCGTCTAACTTCGCTTTTGTGCGCTTCAACGTCGATAGATTTTTCCCGTCGCTTGTCGTCGTCCCGAAGTTCAATTCTGTACCCAACGGAATTTCGCACAGCCGCTTAAAAGCCTTCACGATTGACTTTGAATCTTTAGCGGAAACCTCAACCGCTTGCAATTTTTCTTCGACAACTTCGCGGGTAATTCCTTCCCTAACAGGCAAATTTTCTATGTACCAGCGCATTTGCGGATTATTGTAAACGAGATTGACTAAAATCAAGCCCCACGCCGTCGCCGTATTCCAGCCGATTTTCTTTACAAGTTCGGTAAAGTCGGTAGTAGCTTTATTTTTTCTGTCGACAAGTTCCGCGTCAAATAAAAAGCGTTTGAACTTCGCGATTTGCATTACTCCCAGTTGATTATTTTCTAAAAACAATTTGGGGTTTGCAAAAAATTCTTTCAACCATTCGGGCTTTGGTGCATGGTCTAAAAAAGTATTCAGACTTTGCATTTTATCTATTCCTCCTTCGTTCGGCAATTTGCCAGAATCAAAAGCTAAGCAACCAGTCTCAATGTTATGACACTGCAGACAGTGGACGCATTTTTTTTCGTCAATGTGCAAGTCGTCCTTGAAAGAAATCGCGCCGTGTCTACAATTTGATTCGCAGACGCCGCAACCTACACAAGCTGCCGCCTTATGGAAGACAGATTTAAAAATTTTCATAGCGGGCGACTTATCATAGACGGCTTTGACTTTCGCAATAACGGTTTTATCTTCCGCTTCGTTGACTTCGTAAGGGAAGGCAGGCTCGCCGATAGTTTTAATCCACTCGCGCCAATCGGTTTTGGGAGCCGTGACGGTGATATAAAAATAATAGCCGGAAATTTCTTCGCGGTAATTGGTCACGGGATTTTTTAAATCTCTGCCGTTTCGCCTGTTCACCCAGCCACCGTTTGTTATGTAAGAATAAATATTTTCGTCGGTGACATTCGCGCTTATGTAATCTATAAATTTTTTCAACTCGTTAGGGTAGGCGTGATTGAAATATTTTCGTCGGTGACATTCGCGCTTATGTAATCTATAAATTTTTTCAACTC
>CAMJAZ010000369.1 GCA_946403735.1 uncultured Selenomonadales bacterium | reverse complement strand
ATTTTGCAGGTAAAATGGCTTATCTCGGAATGTTTTCTAAGCTTAAGTATATAAATGCCAACGCTGACCAGAAATTACGCGATAAAGTCTTCAGATATAAATTTGAGCGCGGCTTTGTATTTAATGCCAATAATTTCAATGGTTGTACAGGACAATTTCCTATTGGCTTTTTAATTTGGAACCTAAGCAAGCATATTTCATTGGAAGAGCAAGAAATTAAGCTTGAGGTTTGGGAGAATTATAAAAATATCTTGGTCAGACCTGGTTTAAAGATTTTAAGACCTGTTCGGGCTGAAGAATTCTTAAATAAATGGGTTAAACGATTTCCGAGCACAAAAAAATTCCCGCCGATGTCCAGTGCGTTAAAAATTGCCGCTGAAAACAAAAACAGGAACGATAGAATTGCCGAAAACTTTTTAGCAGGGCTTATGGTTAAAGGAAATGACTTTTTGAATCAAAATAGCACAGCTTTATTATCTGCGCCATATGCAAGCCACGCGGGATTTTCAATTACGCCGGAGAATTTTGAAGAGGCAATGATAGTACACATGGTGCGGCGATTGCCAAAAGCGACGTGGCTAAATGACCGCGACCAATTTTTACAGCCGAATAAGCCGTTGAGCCGCGAATTTATAGTTGATTCGGTGATATGGAGCCTATTTTCTGCGTCGAACCAGACAGCGAGCCTAAGCGACGTAGAATACGAAGGGAAAATTTATCAGATAAGGAATAATTTTTATCCGTTCGAGGTTTCGGAGGTAAAAAGCTGGGAATGCACATTGCCGGCGATAAAAGAACGTCTAAATTCGGCGACAGAGGACAGATTTGCGGCGACGTGGATAAAAAATAACCGCATAGACCTTTCGCGGGCGGCAAAAGCGGTTTTAAATGCAGGTCGGGAGCTATACAAGCGATTTTACGCGGAGTTGGAACGATTAGACGTTGAGCGTTGGAAAATAACGGATTGGGACGCGGGTTGGTATCAAATCCGCATGAGTTTAGGAATTTCAGTAGATTTATCGGAGTTGAGCAAGAAATTGGAGCCGCAAATCTACGAGCTGGGCTTTTTGCGCGACGAGGTGATAAAATTTACTTGAAAAATAATTTTAAGCTGATATAATGCGCGAAGAAACCAAAAAGCGAACTCCATACGGTCTCACAAACGCAAAAAAAGTCCCCCATTAGGTCGGCGAAACCTTTTGGGGGATTGCGTTACTTAGAACGCTTAGTTGTGCCAGAATCAATGCCGTCTAAGCAAGTAGTCGAGCACTTTGCTTACGCCGTGGCGAATAACGGCTTCAGCGACTGTCTTTAAAATCCAAAGAGCGAACTCTAGCACCGACCTCACCTCCCTTCCAGAAAAATGAGCTGGAGCAGGAGTCACGGCAGTGACAAACGCATTTTACAGCGTGCTTGAAGATTTTTCAAATAAAAAGCCGTCGTTCGATTGAGCGGCGGTTTTTTTGTGTTATAATCGCTAAAAAAGTTTTGGAGCTGAGATTATGACGAAGATTATAAACAGCGTGAAGGTTTCGGAGGACGATTTGAAAGTTTTTGCGGAAAAGGACACGCCGGACGATAAAATCGCCGAGCAACTCAAAACATTCTTGCTGAATTGCGATAGTGACCGCGCAGGGCTCGACCCTTACGACGAAAATCTTTTGTACGACCCGAATCGCGGACATTGGGATTTATGGGACTTCGACTCGGAAGGCGGCAAGGAAATTGCACTTGGAGAAAACTTTGTGGCGAGAAATCCGTTATCGGACGTTTCAAGCGGGATAGTCGCGATTGATTTTGGCACGAGCCGGACGGTTGTCGCCTATGAAAACGAGCACTCGCAGATTTTGCCGTTGCAAGTCGGGAGCGGCTCCTATAAAAGCGTGATAAATTGTTCCGCGAACTACGAAAATCCGACGGTGATTCAGTTCATCGACATTGAAAGTTTTTTGACGGCGTATTATTGGCGCGAGGGTCGTCCGTTCACGAAATGGAGCGACGTAAAAGTATCCCACGCGGCGTTTGAAAACATGATTAGCGGCGGCTCGGAAAAGTTTTACTCGTTCCTGACGGATTTAAAGTACTGGTGCGGTTCAAAAACTCAATATATGCTCCGCGACGAGAAAAAATTCATAACACAGCTTGCGCCGTTCGAGGAATTAGCCGACGACGAAATAAATCCGCTGGAAATTTACGCGTATTACCTCGGACTTTATATCAACAACATGCAGCAGGAAAATCATATCTTCTTGAATTATATTTTGTCGTTCCCCGTGACTTATGAACGCCCCGTTCGAGATAAAATGCGTCTTTCGTTTGAAAAGGGATTAAAGAAGTCACTGCCGACGGCGTTATTGACGAACGAGGCGATAATGAAGAAATTTTCCGTTCGCGAAGGGGCGAGCGAGGCGGCGGCGTATGCGATAACGGCTCTGCAGGAATACGGCTTTGACCCGGAAGGCGAGGACGAGATTTATTACGCGGTGTTTGACTTCGGGGGCGGCACGACGGATTTTGATTTCGGATTCCTGCGCGAGGCGTCTTCTGACCGTTATGATTATATGCTGGTGCACTTTGGCGAGAACGGCGACCGGACTTTAGGCGGCGAAAATCTTTTGAAACTCTTGGCGTTCGAGATTTTCAAAGCTAATCAAGATAAGTTGATGATTGACGGCGGAAAAATTCCTTTCACGTGGGCGGCGGACAAAAAAAGTTTCGCCGGCTCCGAG
>CAMJAZ010000368.1 GCA_946403735.1 uncultured Selenomonadales bacterium | reverse complement strand
TACCTGCGCGGGAGTTGAAGGCGGAAGGTATGATAAAAATTCCGCTTATTGTTTACAACCAACACGCTAAAGGCGACGTAATGCGGCTGGCGATAACGTACAGAAACGCGCTTGAAAAAATTGCGTTGAGTGAAAATGAAAATGTTCGTCCGATAGTTTTATTTCAAGCTGAATCGAAGGGCAAAGAAAATCGCGCAACGTTTGATAAAATTCGTGACAGGCTGATCAATCGCTATAAAATTCCTGCTGAAGAAATTGCGATAAAAACTGCGACGATAAACGAATTGAAAGGCGTTGACTTGCTGGCGGCTGATTGCAAAATTCGCTACATCATTACTATTAATGCGCTCCGTGAAGGCTGGGATTGTCCCTTCGCGTACATTTTGGCATCATTGGCGAATCGTAGTTCAGCTGTCGACGTTGAACAAATTGTCGGCAGAATTTTAAGGCGTCCATACACAAAAACTTTTAAAGCGGCGGCGTTGAATTTAAGCTACGTTTTCACGGCGTCTGAAAATTTCCGCCAAACTTTGGAAGTTGTAGCTAACGGGCTTAACGCGGCTGGTTTCAGCGAAGATGATTACCGCGCAGTTGAAGAGTTGACGCTGTTTTCAGATGACGAAATAATTGCCGATGAAACGTCTGATGATGAAAATATTTCTGATACGACAAATACTGACGAAACAATTTCAACTGGCGAAAATGAAATTGTCGATGAAATTTCCAGCGACGATGATAAGCCGATTGATTCAGCTACTGAAGAGCGCGAAAAACTTTTCACTGAAACAGTTACGAAAAATATTTTGGCGACGGCAACTAAGACTGACGAAGATTATAAACGCGGTGACAAAGTTAACCCCGCTACACCTACGACGCAAAATTCTTCTAACGCTGTAAATGAATTTCCAATGCAAAAAGAATTTCGTGGCGGAAAAATTTTGTTGCCACAATTTTTTATGCGCGGCGAATTGATTTCACTTTTTGGCAATGACGAAGATGAAAAAGTTTCAAAGGAAGTTTTATGTAAAGGCTGTACGCTTGCAGATAAAGACGCTGAAATTGATTTTGATGACTTGCACCGAGAAATTGTTTCCTTCGACTTCCACAATAAGACGGAGCGATTGACGTACAAATTTCTAAATGAAAGATTTGCTAAAGAGATGATGGAACATTTTGACGCATTGCCGACGCCTGGCAAAATTCGTACTTGCGCGAGTAAAATTACGAAAATTATTAATGACCGCAGAGATTTTCCGCGTGAAAAAGAACTTCGCGGCTACGTGACACGGATTGTAAGTTCATTTGACGTTGAAAGACTGCGTGACGCAATGCAAAATACGGAAGCTTACGCGCGGCGTATTGACAAGAAAATTGATGAGGTTATGTTTGAATACGCGACGAAAAATTTTTTTGCGCAGGTTGATTCGCGAAGAATTTTTGCTAAGCCGAATTATGAATTGCCAGCTACAATAACGCCTTCGGTTTACACTAAAAATATGGCTAAGGCGCTGTATACGGCAGAATCGAATGATATGAACGGCTTGGAGTATAAAATAATTGGACGAGTAGCCGCGCAGGATAATGTGCGTTGGTGGCATCGTAACCGCGCTAAAAAAGAATTTTTCATCAACGGCTTTATCAATCACTATCCAGATTTTTTAGTAATGATGGAGTCGGGCGTTTTGTTAATCGTCGAAGTGAAAGGCGATGACCGCGACAATTCGGACTCTAAGCAAAAATTAAATTTGGGAAAACTTTGGGAGACAAAGGCTGATTCTGAAAGGTACGGCTATTTTATGGTGTTCGACAAAAAGCCGTTGGAAGGCGCGTTGACGATAGATGATTTTATGGCGCGGGTTAAAGCGTTGTAGAAAAAATTTGTTGGCGAAATAAATTTATATCGCAAAATTTTTCAATAATGGTTATAATAATGCTGGTGACAAAAATTTTTGTATCGGCATTTATTTTTTAGCTTAAAGCGAAGTGGTCTTTTTTAGAGAGAGTAGAACTATGAGTAAAATTTTTGAAAGCAAAATTAAATCCAACGTCGAAGTAGCGCCTTCCATTTTCAAGCTTACAGTTGACGCGCCAGAACTTGCAACGTTGGCGAAGGCTGGGCAATTTTTACAACTTAAGTTGCCGTCGGACAAATTTACTTTACGTCGTCCATTTGGCATTGCGTCAACAAAAGACGGCGTAAATATTTTTTATCGCGTCGTAGGTGAAGGCACAAAATTTTTATCGACGCTTGAAGTTGGCACGCCGTTAAATCTTTTAGCGCCGCTTGGCAATGGGTTCAACGTAGACGCCGCCAGCAAAGTTTTATTAGTTGGTGGCGGAATGGGAATTGCGCCGCTTTTGAGTGTCGCTGAAAAAATTCGTGAAGTTGAAATTTTAATTGGCGGGAAAAATAGGGACGAAGTAATTTTTTGGCTGAAAGAATTTATACATTTGCCGTCGGTTACTAGCATTTTTGTGACGACGGACGACGGCAGTTACCGTTACGGACGGAAGGGTTTCACGACTGATTATTTGCCAGAAATTTTATCAGCTGAAAAATATTCGGCGGTTTACACCTGCGGACCAGATGTAATGATGTACGGCGTGGCGTTTGAGGCGATAGCTAACGGTATGCAATGTGAAATGTGTTTTGAACGGCGTATGGCTTGCGGATTGGGCGCGTGTTTAAGTTGTTCGGTTGATACGGTGCATGGTCGGAAAAAAGTTTGCAAAGA
>CAMJAZ010000367.1 GCA_946403735.1 uncultured Selenomonadales bacterium | reverse complement strand
TTATTTAATTTCGACTTTCGCGCCAACTTCTTCAAGTTTAGCTTTGAGGGCTTCAGCATCAGCTTTAGAAATTTTTTCTTTAACAGGTGCAGGAGCGCCATCGACAAGAGCTTTAGCTTCTTTAAGACCAAGACCAGTAGCTTCACGTACAGCCTTAATAACTTTGATTTTTTCAGCGCCGATTTCAGCAAGGATAACATCAAATTCGGTCTTTTCTTCTTCTTCAGCCGCCGCAGCAGGAGCCGCACCAGCTGCCGCAACTGCTACAGGAGCCGCTGCAGATACGCCAAATTTTTCTTCCATAGCTTTAACGAGTTCGGAAAGTTCCAAAACTGTCATAGAGCCAATAGCTTCAATAATTTCTTCTTTAGTCATTTTAAAATCTCCTTTAAATCAAATGTAAATTACGCCGCAGTGCCTTCTTTTTCTTTTTTGTCGCGAATAGCCGCGATAACGCCGACAGCATTGCGAATAATAGCAGACAGTATGCCAACAGTATTTGAAATTGGCGCGTTCAAGCTGCCCAAAAGTTTTGCGATAAGTTCTTCCTTACTAGGCAGTGCCGCCAACGCTTTAACGTCTTTTTCGTCGATGACTTTACCGTCAAGAATGCCCGCTTTAATTGTCAAAATTCCAGCGTCTTCAAGTTTATTTTTCTTCATGAAGTCACAAAGAATTTTCGCAGGTGCAACAGCGTCAGTCGCGGAAAAAGCTATAGCCGTCGTGCCTTCAAGGTGAGTTTCAAGCCCTTCAATGCCGATATTTTTAGCGGCAATACGGAGCATTGTATTTTTTACAACTTTATAAGTGACGCCAGCTTCACGAAGTTCACGGCGCATTTGCGTATCAGTCGCAACGTTCAAGCCTTTATAGCTAGTTACTACAAGACCTTGTGCACTTTTCAACCAACTTTGAATTTCGGCAACTACCGCCTCTTTTTTAGGTGTTACTCCCACTTTATCAATTCACCTCCCAATTAAAAAATCCCCGACTAAAGACAATCGGAGAAAAATTTTAATAGCTCCGACCTCGACAGGCGATTTAATCGGCAAGCCGAACCTGTTGTCTTCAGTCAATTTAAATTCAATGCGCTAAAAATTTATCGCGCTGAAAAAGTTTTAATCTTGAAATGCCAGACCGTCAAATCTCAACGTAATTATTGAAACTCTGAACAAATCAATATCTTCCCAAACCAACTCATAACCGTCGCTGAAAGTGGCCATCATATCCCAGTATCTATCAGTTTCTCTACGGCTAAAATAGATGTATTCAGAATCACCATTTGCCAGTATATCAACGCCGAGAATATCATCATCCCAGTAGAAAGTATCACTTGGCGTAATGTAAAGGTTAATAATATCTCTGCCCGTTTCATTGATAAGCAGGAAATCTTGACGACCTGCAAAAGCAGTACCGCTTAAAGCTACTGAAAAAATCAGCGCAACTAATACGACTTTCAACAGTTTAAAACTTTTCATAAAGATCACCATAGAAAAATTTTATCTTACGGCAGGACAACTGGAATGCTAGGACCCATTGCCGCGCAAAGGTGGATTGAACGAACATATTGACCTTTAGCCGCCGCTGGTCTTACGCGGATTAACGTGTCAAGTAACGTCTGATAATTTTCTTTCAACTTGTCAGCATCGAATGACGCCTTGCCAATCGGGCAGTGAATGTTGCCAGCTTTATCGGTACGATATTCAACTTTACCAGCTTTTTGTTCAGCGATAGCTTTTGCAACGTCAGGCGTGACAGTGCCAAGTTTTGGGTTAGGCATAAGTCCGCGCGGACCTAAAAGTTTACCAAGACGACCTACAACGCCCATCATATCAGGAGTTGCAATAGCTACGTCGAAGTCGAACCAGCCACCTTGAATTTTCGCAACAAGTTCATCAGAACCTACGAAGTCAGCGCCAGCATCTTGTGCCGCTTGAACTTTTTCGCCCTTCGTGAAAACTAAAACTTTTTTAGTTTTGCCTGTGCCGTTGGGAAGGACGATAGCGCCGCGCACTTGCTGATCAGCGTATTTAGGGTCAACGCCTAAGCGGACGTGCATTTCAATAGTTTCGTCGAACTTCGCCGTTGCAGTTTTCTTTGCAAGTTCAACTGCCGCGTCAACGTCATAAACTTTTCCATGTTCGATAAGTTCCAACGCCGCACGATATTTTTTGCTACGTTTTACCATTAAAATTTCCTCCTGTGGTTTTAACGACATTAAGTCTTCCACTACATTTTAGCTTTTAGGTTGTAGCTGTCATTACGAATTACGCATTAAGCATTCATAATTAAAACTTACGCTACAACTTCAATTCCCATGCTACGCGCAGTGCCTTCAATCATACGTGTTGCCGCCTCGATTGATGCCGCGTTTAAGTCTTTCATCTTCATTTCTGCGATTTCCACAACTTTAGCACGCGGAACTTTAGCAACTTTAGTTTTATTCGGCTCGCCTGAACCTTTTTCAATACCAGCCGCTTTTTTCAACAAAACTGGTGCAGGTGGTGTCTTCGTGATGAAAGTGAAAGATCTGTCTTCGTAAACTGAAATTTCTACAGGGATTATCAAGCCAGCTTGCTGTGCTGTACGGTCATTGAACTCTTTAACAAACGCCATAATGTTGACGCCTGCTTGACCAAGTGCAGGACCTACTGGCGGTGCAGGTGTTGCTTTACCTGCTGGAACTTGCAGCTTTACTACCTTAGTAACTTTTTTAGCCATTACGTCACCTCCTCTC
>CAMJAZ010000366.1 GCA_946403735.1 uncultured Selenomonadales bacterium | reverse complement strand
CACAAAAATTTTTTATCGACCGAGAAAGTCAACGCGAAACATTTAAATCAAATCTCGGCGAAATTTCTTCCGAAGGCAGCGTTTTAATTTTCTATTCTGGCGCAGGCGGAGTTGGCAAAACTGCGTTGATTGAAGACCTTCAAAATTATCTTTCCACTAAAAAATTTATCTACAAGTACGTCTACTACGACTTCCCGGCAGTCACCGATATGTTGTCGACGCTTAACGCGCTGAAAAAAATTTTAATTGAACAATACGCCGTAACTTTTCCGCTTTTTGAAAAGGGCTGTATACAATATTACCAAAAACGCGGCGATATGGTAAGCAGTCAACAAATTAAAGAGACGCTCAATAAAAGTTCCGTACTGAATAAAAAGTTGGATTCTATATTGGGCAAGCTTGACGATACAAATACCGTTGCTGGCGTCGTTGGAAATTTTGTTGAAGATAGTTTTGGTTTAATCGACGAACTTGCGGACGTTACGGCGATAGGCAAAGTTGCTAAACTTGGACTTGGCGAGCTGAATAAATTTATTACGCGACGCGCCCAAAAAGCTAAGGAAACTAGCGACGAAAGTTACAGCGCCATTCTTCGCGAATTGAAGGAACGTACTAATGCTGATTCTGCTGAACCGCTTAGAGAATATTTGCCGACTTTATTTGCCCGTGACATTTCAGATTGGACGGCTGAAAATCCCAACGCTAAGCTGATAATTTTCCTTGACACTTACGAAAATTTGACGGGCGATGAAAAAGACGCTAAACGCCATGAAAAACTTGTTTCAGTCAATCGTACCGTGCCTGTTGATTGGTGGCTGGAAACTTTATTGTTTGAAACGTGCGGCGTCTTATGGGTTATCGCGGGGCGCAGTGAAATTAAACAGATCGGTGAAGAACTTGAAATTACAAAAGGCGATTTACTTTTTCCATTAACGGCGCTTGAAGATAATTTTGCCGACGAATTTTTAATTAAAGCTGGCGTCACTGATTCTAACCTGCGCGGCGGCATTGTAAAGCTTACAGGCGGCTATCCAAATTACATTCAAGTTTGCGTTGACACGTACAAAGAAATTCTTGCAAATGGCAACGTTCCAACGATTGAAGATTTTGGCGATAAGCGCGAATCGGTGATAAATCGCTTGCTGGATTTTATGAATGACGCCACGCGAAATATGGTTAAGCGCCTTTGCATTTTGGGAACTTGGACGGACGCTTACGCAATGCGCGTACTTAGCATTCTGCATGAAAATAATCGTGATACTTATAACCGCGTCAAAAAACTTTCCTTCGTCACCGCGCAGACTGAAAATATTTTCGCCTTCGATAAAAGCATACAGAAAATTTTGTTCGACCATTTGCGGACGACTGAAGAAGATTTTATTTTCGACACGCGCAAAGCCGCCAATGAATTTTTCCACAGCGCTTTCTACGATGTTGACGCCGAAGAAAATAAAAATATTTCCGCTGACGATAGAAATTTATTCTTTAAGTTTTGGTACGAAATTATTTTGCGGACGACCGACGGCGCGGAATATCTTATGAAACAGTACGCTGAAAATTTAGCGCCGCTTAGTGAAAAATTCAATGATGAAGTTATCGAAGGCGTGATAGAAAAATTTCAAGCTAAAATCAAAGAAACTGACGGTACGGAAAATATTCCTTTTGCGTACTTTGAACACCTGCTCGCCAAAATTAAACTTAATCAAGATAAAATCAAAGCCGCGCTCGAACTTGCCGAATCTGCGTATAATAAATTTGAAAATCTGCCGCTGAAAAATAATTTCGCCGAAATAAAAATTTCCGTCACAATTACGCTTGCCGACGTTTACTCCGAATTGAAACGTACCGCCGCTGAAATTGAACTGCGCGAAAAAGTTGTAACTGAATGCGAAAACTTTTACCGCGATAAAACCGACGAACACATTATCGACGCAAAATATAAACTTGCCGACGCCTTTAAACGTGGCGATAAGAAAAATAAAGCACTTGACGTTTACGCAGAAATTTATAACGCGCTTGAATCTTTAAATAATGAAAGGACTATGGACGCCGCCGCTAAATACGCTGAAAATTTGGAGGACGTGAATAAATATAATGACGCCTTGCCGCTCCGTGAAAAAATTGTAGCGTTTTATCGCAATACTGATGACGAATGGGAATTGTTAAGCGCAATTCGTAGCCTTATTGATTTGCTGACATATTCTTCCTTTACTAACAACGCCGAAAAAATTTTGAAACTTCAACGCGAAATTATCACGCTTAACAGAAAATTTTACGGCGAATATCCCCATGTCGTTTACGATTCAGTAGAAGATTTTTGCAATACGTTGAAAAAGTTAAATCGCGCAGATGAGGCTAAACGCGAACTTGAAAATTTTGCGGCTGAATGTAAAGCCCGTCTTGATACCGTAGAAAATCACGAAGATAAAGTAAACGTTATAAAAACTTTGATAGGTATTTATGACGAGCTGAATATAAAATCTGATGTTAAAATTTGGTCTGAAAAGTTACGGCAAATTTTGCGTGAAGATATTGCAGTAAAGACACGTGAACCGATTGAAGATTTTGACGCCGCTATTGCTGCTATAGAAAATCTTCAAAATAATTTAGGCAATGGCTTAGCCGATTATCGCGAAGAAGTTAGCCTTCAACGCAAAATTATTGAACTGTTGCAGAAAAACCCTGCCGCTACTGCTGATGAAATTATTTCCGCGCAGGGTGATTTAGCTGATATACTTGCAC
>CAMJAZ010000365.1 GCA_946403735.1 uncultured Selenomonadales bacterium | reverse complement strand
ATAAGCTACGACGTACCGCGCGACGTTGAAACGTACATTCACCGAATTGGCAGGACTGGTCGAGCTGGACAATTTGGCACGGCTATAACGCTTGTGACGAATGATGAAATTGAAAGGTTGCGCCGAATTGAAAGCGGTATTAAAAAATCTATCGCCGTCCGTAAACCTGAGCGGAAGTAAAAATTAGGGAGTAGGGAGTAGGGAGTAGGAAGTAGGTAGGTGGTGTTGAATAAATAGTGATGAAAAAAATGACGGTAATGAGCGGCATTTCCCAGCGCCTGCTGTAACGTTGGATTATTGGCGCAAATGGGACGCGGTGGTAAAATTTTTTTACTAAAACGTTTGACGCGAGGCGCACAAATGCCGCTATGTTTTCTTTTGCTACTTTTCTTTTGCGCCAAAAGAAAAGTAGTTTTAAAAAAATAAAAATTATTCAACACGTCCTAGTAGTGAGTAGTTAATAGGGAGTAGGAAATTTCCCCTATTCCTTAATTTTTTTTGCACCAGTTCCCGCCGTCAGAATGAATTGCAAGCCGTCTTCAAGTTCCATATCAAGCAAAACTAAATCAGATTTTTTCACAAACAAATTCATTCCCGCCGTCATGTTCAAGCTCCAAGGAACATAGACGCAAACATATTCATCGCCCAACTTTCGCTGTACTGGTTCTGGTACGTGGCGCATCAAAAATCCCATAACTAAATTTCCTTGATAGGGGACGAGTACGACTTTTTGAAATGATGAGTTCGACTCAAAAATTGCCTTTGAAAATTGTTTGACCGAACTGTAAATAAATTTCACGACGGGAATTTTATCTAAAAAATATTCTACGATTTTAATAACTTTTTGCGGGAAGGTATGACCGAATACAAGCCCAACTATCCAAATTGAAAGTACAATCGAAATTAAACCAATACCAGGAAAGTGTACGTTAAAATATTTTTCTATTTCGACGCCAATTTTATTTTCCGTCAAATTTAATATCCACATGACGACAAACGCCGTAATTGCGGGCGGCGCTAAAATTATCAAGCCGTTCATAAATTGTTCGGAAATTTTGCCAGCTAAACTTTTTCCTTTTTCTTCGTTGATAAAAATTTTTATTACCCCTATTCGTTAATGCCTAAACCAAAATTTTGTATAGCGCCGTTGGAATTTCTCCAGCCGCGCTTTACTTTTACCCATAAATCCAAATAAATTTTCGTACCTAAAAGCATTTCAATTTCAGGACGCGCATTTCTACCAATACCCTTTAAAAGTTCGCCGCCTTTACCAATGATAATTCCTTTCTGCGAATCGCGTTCAACGTAAATCACGGCGCGAATGTACGTTGGCGCATTTTTACGCGGCGTAATTTCTTCAATGTCAACTGCTACGGAATGCGGAACTTCATCTTCCGTCACGTGCAAAATTTTTTCACGAATCAATTCAGCGACGATTAATCGTTCAGGCTGATCTGTCACCATATCGGCGGGATAATATTTTGGACCTTCTGGCAAAAATTTTTTAGCCTCATCAATCAACGTGTCAATGTTCGTGCCGTCAACCGCGCTAATTGGTACAACTGCCGCAAAATTCCGCCGCGCAGAATACGTTGAGATTATCGGCAAAATTTTTTCACGGTCAAGCAAATCAACTTTGTTAATGACGAGGATAACAGGTGCCGTCGTACTTTTAAGGCGTTCAAGAATATATTTTTCACCGCCGCCAAAATTTTCCGTCGCGTCAATCACGAAGAAAATCGCGTCAACTTCTTTCAACGTACCTTCTGCCGCCTTCAACATATATTCACCAAGTTTGAACATTGGCTTGTGAATGCCAGGCGTGTCGAGGAAAATAATTTGCGCGTCGTCCTGCGTCAAAATGCATTGAATACGACTGCGCGTCGTCTGCGGTTTGTCAGACATAATGGCGATTTTCTGTCCAATAATTTTATTTATCAGCGTGGACTTGCCGACGTTCGGACGCCCAATCACCGCGATAAATCCTGATTTATACATTGCGTTCACCTTTCAAAATCCTAAATATTTTTTTTCAAACTCTGAAATAATTTTTATCAATTCATTTTTATTTTCCGCCGCGCAGAAAGTTATCAGCTCAATAATTTTGTACGACGTGAGGAAGATGCCGAAGTTGTGACTAATTGAGCCATCGACGCGGTAAGGGTACAGGTGCAGGAAAAAATTGTTGACGATATAATTTTCAAATACCGTGCTGAATTTCGCTACAAACTTTTCACGTTGACTTTTACTTTTAACGTAGCTGATAAAAAGTTCGTCGATTGAAAAATTTCCGCGCAGATTTAAAATTTCACGTAGCGCGGACAAATATTTTTCTTCGCCGTCTTGAAAAGTTTCAAGTAAGCCGTGCAACATTGCCTTGATAAAATTCGGCGGCGTTAAATCGAACTTCGACGCCAACGGCAAAAACGTTTCAATTAAAAAATTTTGTGACCTGTACGTTTCAGCCAGCGGATTGAGTTCATTAAACTTGCCGTCGGCTACGGATTCTTCAACGCGGTCTAAAAAAATTTCCAGTGCCGTCAATCGTAAATCTAGCGGCAAATTTCGTTCCTGCAAAATTTTTATCGCCGTCACTTGAATTTCCAAAATGTACGTAATAATTTCATTCGGCACTTTATGAATTTTCGCGACGATTTTTGTATCACGCGGAATAATTTCATTGACGATTTCAAATTCCATTGGCGCGGTGGGTTCAAGTGCAAGTTCGGCGACAAGTGGACAGGTTAA
>CAMJAZ010000364.1 GCA_946403735.1 uncultured Selenomonadales bacterium | reverse complement strand
GTCAGGCTTTATTAGGGAGTTGGTGACGATGAAAAGATTTATCCCGAAAGATTTATTTAACTTGTCAATGTTTGAAAAAGTTTGTCCTGCGCGGCAAGTCGTACACTTGGCTAACTTCGACATTGCAAAATTTATTGAGCGGCAAAATATTATCATCCACATTGACGAAGATGATCCGTACCCTTTCGACGTGGAATTTAGCGGCGAACCCGAATATTGCGGCGTTGAAGATGATTTAGGCGTCTACAGAATTACTTTTGGTGCGCCGAAAAATTCAATGCTATTCGCCGTTGACAATAATAATTGGATTGTACGAATCGCGATAACTTCTGACATGAACGACCCCGCGTCGATAGAATCTTCTGCAGGCGTCATTACGGTTATTCTTCGCAACGTCGGAATGAGCGTCGAAGAAATTCAAGCCGTCAATAAAATGATTCAAGCTGACGACGATTTTATTTTTCATTGGTGCGAAGAGGCAGGACGTTTTATGTTTCTCAACGCCGTTTCGGAAGGCGACACTTTGTATATGGGATTTTTTGCCGCCATTGAATAAAGAGTTTATTGAACATTGCTAACTACGTTTAACTTTGACAAAAAATCTTGTCGAGGAAATTTCGGCGTTTCAAATAAAATCCCGCGCAGGTCTGTTGTAAGTACGTCCAACGCGAGATTTTTTTTGTACGGTGAAATATTTTCGTCGAACAGTTCACGTTCATTTAAATGTTGTGAAACTTTTGTGACGATTGGTAAGTTTGACGCGGCACGAATTTTTTTTAGCAACGCTTGACCGTTTGAGTTGAAGGCTAAAACTCTGGCGAAGTTAGCGTTTTGCAGTTCCAAAATTTTTTCGTCGGTTAAATTCATCAGCACGTAAAGTAACAATCTTTTAACGCGGCTAATTGGATAACGTTTGCTAGCAATGGCGTTGACAAGTTCATCAAAAGTTTTAGCGGACTTAGCGGCGTTGATTAGTCGATGTTCAAGCCCTTCACGCATACCGTAAATTCCGCGCAGATTGTCAGGCGAAGTCGTCAAAATTTTTGTAAGTAATGGTCGAAATAAAAAATTTTCGTCGACTAAACCTTCAAACTTAGCGGCTTGCAGTTCGGCTAAAGTTTGTGCATTGACCGCTTGAGAAATTTTTTCCCACTGCGGAATTTTTTCATAGACGGCGTGACGAATTGCCGTAGCGCTGGAAAAATTTTTAGTCAAAGTTAAATCGTTGTAGCCTGCGCCGATTCGCGGAATTAAAATAGGCTGAATATTTTTCGGCAGAGCGCGTAAATATTCAACCGCTAAAATTGTATTTGGCTGGCGGAAAATATTTTCATCAAGATTCGTAGCGGTAGATAAAATTTTCGTGACAGCCGCCGCGTATGAAATGCCGCGTGACATTTCAGTTTTAATCTGCGCGGAAAAATTTTCAGCGTCGAAAATCTTAGCCGCAAGTTGAAGTTGCTGTAAGTTGGACGTTTCAGCACCAAAAGAAATTGCGTTGACGATGCCGAGTTCATTTAAAAGGTTGACTGCGCCGCGTGCAAAATCCTGCGCACTACGTACCGCCGAAGTGAATGGAAGTTCCAAAACTAAATCACAACCGCCGATAATTGCAAGCCGTGCCTTTGTCCATTTGTCGAGCAATGAAGGCGTGCCACGTTGCGTGAAACTGCCACTCATCACGGCGATAATTTTTGCGTCATCAACTAAACGGCGAACTTCCGAAATTTGATAAGCGTGTCCAGCGTGAAAAGGATTGTATTCCGCGATTATTCCTACAACTTTTTTATACATAACTATTTTGTTACTCATTTAAAATATCTGCTACAAAAAAGACGCCGAATCAAAATTTTCAATTCGACGTTTTTAATTTGCGAATATTTCAAGTGCTTTAAGATTTTATAATCAGCGCGATAAATTTTAAATCGTCGTCGCCAATATTTTCAATGCCGTGTGAATCGCCATCCGCGCAGAAGGTAGTATCGCCAGCTTTGACTTCATAAGTTTTGCCGTTATCAGTGTAAAGCGCCTTCCCGCTTAAAATGTGGTACGTTTCGGAATTTCCATTATGCTGATGATAACCGATTGACGCGCCAACTGGAATTGTGACGCTTGCAAACATTTGGCAATTTTCAGTAGGAAAATTTGACTGCAGAAGGTGCGTTATGTAAATTTCGCCTTTGCCACCAGATTTATTTTTCGCTGTAACTGTTTTGCTCTCCATAACTGCCATTTTTAATCACTCCATTTAGCTTTTAGCTGTTATTACGCATTACGAATTACGCATATTTAGTCGCGCAGTTCGCTTTCAATTTTAGAAATTATTCCAGCGTGTGACGTGAACTGAATAGATTTTTTATTGTCCTTGCTGTAATATTTATACTCAACTTCGCCGTCGTCACGATCCACATCAACTTTATCTGCAGGACCATAAGCGGTATTCAAAATGCCTTCGTTCATACCGACGGCAACACCTTCAGGCGTAGCAATGCCAGGCGTACGAATGACAATTTTTTCAACGTTGTTTGTATTGTCATGCAGTTCAACTTCCATTCCGTTGGAGAAAGTAACTTCGTCGCCGTCACGGCTAACTGGTTCGCCAAAAGCTTGAATCAATTTATCAAGCGTAATTCCAGGCAATACGCCAGCCAATGGAATTTCACGCGAATCTTTGAAAATACTTTTAGCTGTGTCAAGAATTTCCATTGCCGTTTGAGATACAGCACTTTCAGCGTTGCTAACAGCTTGTGCGGCGTCCT
>CAMJAZ010000363.1 GCA_946403735.1 uncultured Selenomonadales bacterium | reverse complement strand
CGTGTTTTCGCATTTAAATTGGTACGCGCCGTTCAAAGTCGCGGCTTTAATCATTTGTTCGACTGTTACGCGTTCCGAAGGATTAAGTAAAGTTTCGGGATGACCGGGAATTTGACGAATTACGGCGGTTTGTATTCCGTTTATCGGTCTAAGGTCTGACGTAACAGGGTAATCGGTGGCTTGAGTTACAACAATTCCTTTATCAAAGAAACTTTTCATCGGGTACTGATTTTCTGCGCGTTCCTCGCCCAAATAAGGTATCGATAATTTGGTGTGATAATCTGGCTCTTTAATAAACCAATAGGTATTTGCTACTGCCACAACGCCTAATTTTGCCATACGGTCAATATCAGCAGGGTTCACTATTTGCAGATGAGTCAATGCCACGCGGTCATCTGGAGTTGTTTGCGCTTTTTCCATTGCATTTAAAGCAACATTTATTGCGCCGTCGCCGATTGTGTGGATATGCATTGTTATATCAAGTTCGTGAGATTTTTTTATAGTGGCAGTCAAAGTTTCCAAATCAAAACGTAACAAACCCCTATAACCGTTGTTGCTGTTGCTGTACGGTTCGAGAAGATAAGCTGTCGCGCTTTCTACAACGCCGTCGAGCAAAATTTTGATATTGTCTACAGCGAACCGCTCACCTTTGAATTTTTCACGGCACTTAACTCCGTTTTCCACGTCTGCCACTGGATTTTTATCGACAAAGACTTGATAACCTCCATGCACACGAAGTTTCAATTTTCCTTCAACGTCCAGTTGATGATAAGCTTCCATTACGTTTTCCCAGCCGTAATCGTAATTTACCATCGGATCAAAAGTAGCCGTCACGCCGTTTGAAAGGAATACGTCTTGAAAAGCTAAAAGTGCCTTCTTGTACTCCTCAACCGTGAAATGGTATAACAAGTCGTTAAAATAAATGCTTGTTCCTTCGCGGAAACAGCCTGTCGGGTTGCCGTGAGCGTCACGGACAATTACGCCGTCTGCAATATCGGGAGTGTCTTTGTTAATGTTTTTCAACTTCATCGCGGCGGTGTTTAACCAAAACGAATGGTGACCGTAATCTATCATGGCTATGGGCTTATCGGTCAAATCGTCAATCATTTTCGCTGTCGGACCGTTCGTCCCAAAATCTGCATCGTTCCAGCCCATTCCTTGAATTTTATCCATTTCAGGATGTTCCGCAATGAATTTTTTCAGCTTGTCACGAATCGCGTCGAGTGTTCTGCAATCGTTCAACTGACACATGTGCAACATTTTGGAGCCGCCAAGATTGCCGTGCGCGTGACCGTCTACAAAACCTGGCAAAATCAAGCCGCCTTCATAACGTTCAACTTGCGTATCTTCGCCGATAAAATCTTTCACGCTTGCCGCGTCGCCGACGTAAATAAAAACGCCGTCTTTAATCGCTACTGCCTCTGCCTTAGGACAGTTTTTATCTACCGTGTAAAAGTTACCGTAGATTACGGTATCTGCAGTTTTTTTCATAAAGTCTTCCTTTCTATTTTTATTTATGAGATGACCTTGTATGGAAATTTTTTATAAACTCTAAAAGGCTGTCAATCTCTGTCAATTTATCTTCTATTGATTCACGTTTAAATTCTTTACTTGAAACAACAAGCGCGTCGGGAAATTCTTTCCAGTCCATAGCATTAACGCCTTTAATTTCGTTATTGTAAAGTTTGAGTTCGTCGCCATTTATAAATTTTTTCAATAAAGCCTGAAGAATTTCAGTTATTGTTGGATCAAGTACATTGCCGTACATCTGCGAAGTTTTGACATTTCCAAAGAATGCTGAAACTACATCGACAGTTCCAGAGCCAAGATTTTCAATCAGCGGCTTAACTTTCCAATGAATAAGTCGTACTTTATTGCCGCCAGCCGAAAGTTGCCTTGCCGCTAAATACGCAGATAAAGCGTGCCACTGCTCCAATACTTTTGCGTGTGCTTCAACTTTAGTCACAGTCTTAGCTTGCTTTTCAATGTAGTTATTTACGTCTTGCACCCTTTCGGCGTCAAGGTGCGATAGCATCTCTTCTACACTCTTGAACATTAAATCTTCATAATGCTGTTGACCGAGAAAAGATTTATAAATCTGCCGTTCATTTTGTGGAATGCCAATAATAAATTCTATGCCGTTAGCCGCGCCGTTACGATAGGCGTTAAAGATATTTGAAGGAAGTAGTTTTCCGTCGCAAGTTGGAATAGCTAAATTCAGCCAAAGTTTTTGTGCCGCAGATTTTAATTTTTCTGTTGAAAGTTGTTGCAGTTCCTCCATTGTCGTTGTAGACGTTTCTTCCAAAAGTTTTTTTGCAATATTTCTTGCATTTTCCGTCGTATAATAGGCTGATTCGGGACTGCCGAAAAATACGAACGCCTTTTGAAACAGACCTTTAGCCTGTTCGCAGGCTGAAAGTAGGGAAATGGACGACGCGCCCGACTCAAAGCCCATTACCGTGATATTGTTGGGGTCTCCGCCGAATGCGGCAATATTTTCTTTAATCCATTTCAACGCCGCAATTTGGTCAAGCAAACCTAAATTTAAGGCGTCAGGATATTTTTCACCGCCTGGAATTTCCGAAAAATCAATAAAGCCGAATATCCCAAGTCGATAATTAAAGCTTACGCCTATAAAATCTGAATAAGCACGGGTTAAATTGTCACCGTACATAAGAGGATCAGCCGACCCGCCAAAAGAAAAATCGCCGTGATGAAAAATAACTAAAACAGGCTTTTTCTTATCAGTCTTTTTGCCGCCGACAGCTAT
>CAMJAZ010000362.1 GCA_946403735.1 uncultured Selenomonadales bacterium | reverse complement strand
CTGAACATTTTTTGCGGTAGGTGCGGCAATCGCGGCTTGTAAAATTCTTTCGATTTTATCAGACTCAATCGGTTTAGCCGTCAACTTCCTGCACGAATAACGCGCCTTCGCCAAATCTAAAAAGCTCATAAAATTTTCCTCCTATTTTTTACTTACAAGTGAATCCCTAATTTATTGGCATCAAAAATATTTTTGTAGTCTTTATCCTGCAATATTGCCGAAACATCTTTAGCGTTTCGTTCATTCATCGCTAAAATAATTCCCGCGTCATTTGGATCGTTAGAAAAATTTGGCAAGTCGATAATTTCTTTTTCGGCGCCAGAAATTTCCAAACGTCTAGAAGAGTCCGCATTCAATTTGCTTGTCAAAAAGCGATACTGCGTACAATTCATATTGTTGAGCCAGCCAGCAACTTCAATTCCAAAATACCCTGTACCGTAAATGAAAATGTTGTGGTACGTTGCGTAGAAATTTTTCAATTCGTTCATAAATTCGGTGAAAATTTTACGGCAACCGTCCCGCGCCTTGTCAAAAGGTTGCGCCAAAATATCAATCACTTTTATTTTGGGCGGCGTCAACTCAACGGTATTTAAAATTTCATCTTTATTTTCTGCCAGAATTTTTAAGTATGGTTCAACGTCATCGGCTTTAACTTCAAACTTATCTTGAATTAAAAGCCTAACGAGTTTCCAAATTGAAATATTAATGAGGTGCTGGGTAAAGACCCATTTGATTACTGGATTAATTTCCCTTTCTTGATAAATCATTAATGCATATCTCAAATCATCGTAAGGATAACGCATAGTTTCAAAATTATTTGTAAAAGAAAGTCCAGGATTTCCAACAAAAAAATGATAGCCTTTGTAAGGGATAACCCCAATTTTACGGGACTTTTTGAATAACTGCCAAGTTCCTAGCGGAGTTTCTCCCATATGTAAAGTTTCATCTAGTTTGAAATTTTGAGTTATAGAACGACGGCTCATTTTCGCCCACAATTCTGCAAAATGAGGTACAGACCAACGTTTCATTATTGATTCTAAGTCTAAAATTTCATAGTCATTATCATTTGGAAATAATACTATTTGAGCGCCAGTCGTATTATCAACAAAACCATTGCAACTACAAACATCTACTTCAGGGTTAGCATCCATAAAATCTATGAAATTTTCAAAAGTTTGTGGTTCTATCCAATCGTCAGAATCAATAAAAGTTAAGTACTGATCTGTCTGTCCCCCACGTATCAGTTCAAGTCCACGATTACGCGCTGCTGCTGGTCCTTGATTTTCTTGATGAATAACAGTAATTCTGTCATCAATTTTTGCGCACTCTTCACATATCGCTAAAGAATTGTCTGTCGAGCCGTCGTCAACAAGTATCAATGAAAAATCTTGAAACGTCTGATTGCGTATAGAATCAATGCACCTTTTCAAATAATTTTCGACGTTGTACACGGGAACAATGACGGTTAATTTACGCTCCTTGTAATTGTTCCCCAGATATTTCTTATACGGTACAGGTTTGTTAGCTTGTTCGTGTGGCAGAATTAAATCTTCCTCCTTGATATTTTCGGCATTAGGTCTACCTGCGCACCATTCGCAGGAATTGAAGAAAGGTCGATTCATTAAACGCTGTACCTTTTGGCGCAAAATTTCAATGTCGACAGGTTCGGTTAAATCAACATAATCATTTTTATCTTGCGGAATGGCACACAGGTTCATAGCGTTGGAAATAAATGGGCAGGGATAAAATTTCCCTTGTAAAAGCGTCGCTAAATTTTTTGCACAACATTTTTCAAAAACATCGCGCAATTCTTCGGAAGTACGATTATGTTTTTCAAATGATGAACAGCGCGTCCAAGAAATAATTTCCTTAACTTCATAAGGAATGGCGTACGAATCAAGCTTATTTTGAAGAGGATTTAAATTACGCGAAAGTTCGCCGTAGTCACTGATAGAAAGACAAACTTTATTTGACGCCTGCAAAATTTCGCATTGTGAATCGGTCGGCAAAATTGTAGCGTTGGTGTAGATGTTGATTCGCTTGATATTTTCTTTTGAGGAAATGTACTGAAGAATTTCAGCCCAATGTGGATTGACGAAAGGTTCACCGCCAATTAAACGTACGTCGTAAATTTCATCAAACACGCTAGCGACTAAATCAATTTCTTTTTTCAAAGTTTCAACAGAAAAATTTTTCGGCGCAGAATAGTATTGCATAAGGTTAGAACATTCCTTGCAACGCAATGAGCAACGCTCTGTTATTACAAAGTCCAGCGAATCAAGTACGAAAAAGTTTTTGTTCATGAACTTTTCGTAATAAAACTTTACCGACTCGATTTTCTGAAATTCTTTATACGACAAAATTTTTCTCGACTCTTCGTTTAAAAATTCATACGCTGGAATCCAATTAAAGCCGCCGTTATCAGCTAACTGTTTAATGGCTTCGTCAATGTTATGAAATGACAGTATGAACACAACTTTTGACGGATCAAGAGATGAAAAATTCATTCGCGAAACGGGAATATTTTCTACGCTGTAAGGTTTAAGTGCGCCGTTATCATAAAACGCGGCTACAGGGATATTTTCATGTTGAAGTAATTTAAAGGCAACTTTTCCCGTACTTCCCGCGCCAAATATTATAACCGTTTTATCTTGGAGAAACTTTTTAAGGTCAGAATTCTTAACAGTCAATCGTCCCTTTTGAAGTTGCACGCCAAAACCTCCTAAAATTTATTTATCGTATTCGCCGCGAATATCTCCAACAGGCGGGTCAA
>CAMJAZ010000361.1 GCA_946403735.1 uncultured Selenomonadales bacterium | reverse complement strand
GAACGCAGTCGCGATTGCAGCGCTCACTATCTACGATATGTGCAAGGCTGTCGATAAACAAATGATTATCAGCGATATAAAACTTTTGAAAAAGTCAGGTGGCAAAACAGATTTTTCCGTCCGTTGAGCTTGTCAATGAAAAATTGTGCCGTTTGCTAAAGATGGTTTATTCTGAACGCAGCAATTTCAATTTCCTCCTAACTATTCTTTAAAAAGTGACTCGATGTCGATATTGCTACCAGAGACATTTTCGCAGAATCGGCAGACGTGTACCCGAGTGCGCTCACTAAATTTTCAGTGTTTAAAAGTTATCGCCGCAATAAGAAATTTACTAACAGCCCCTAATCACTATAGCCCCCTATTCTTGAGGGTCGAAAGTAAAAGAAAATTTGTTGAGTTCTCTACCTTCTTTTTTGAATTCAAAATCGGTGATAAAGTTCTGCGCTTTGAGGTGTTCAAAAAATTTGACGATAGCATTTCTGGCGTCAAACTTTTTCTTCTTGTCTGCGTTTTGCAACTTGCACTTGGAGAATACGTCGTCAAAAGTAATGATCGGTTTCAACTGTTTGGAATGAAGTTTAATCTCGCAGATTCTGCGCATAACGTATTTTTTTGAGATAAATGACAAGTGGAGTGTGATTTTGATTCGGTGTGTTCAAAAGTTCGTGGGGGGGGGTAACGGATTACTTGATTTTTAAGGTTGGCAATGTCGAAAAGCGGGCAAATGTACTTGAAGTAAATGACGTCCTCGACAGGTTGTCATTTTACTTTGGCGTCCAAAACACCAGCCGATAAGAGATTTTCAAGTTTAAAAGAAAGTTCGTTGCCCTCTTTGTCCGTGTACTTCATTTTCTTCAAGGAATCATTGATGCCAGAAAAATCTACCACTGTCCCCATAAGATTGGAAACGGAGTTGATAATGGCGTTTCTCTGGTCTTTGGCAGGAACTATGGCAACTTCACCCAGTTTACCAATTAAAGCACGATGAATGATATTGACGGTGGTAGCGATTGCCAAACAGAAAAGAATTGTCGCGATTATCGAAAGTTTATTTTCAAAGTTGGACGCATTAAAGTCTATGCTTGACGCTTGACGATTGGCAATAAAAAACGTTAGGCGAAGTCCTTGCATTGTCAAAGGAAAAAACTGATTCATTCAACGAAAATTTGAAATATGTCGGCTTAGAAAATATTTCCAAAGACAGCGGGACAATAAATTTTCAATCGGCAAAAGACGTTAAAAGCACCAAAAATATTTTTCACAGCGGCGATTTGCTTTACGGGAAACTGCGCCCATATTTAAATAAACACGGGGTTCCGAATTTTGACGGCGTATGTTCTACGGACATTTTAGTTTTGAACGCTAATGAATTGTTTACGAATGAATTTATAAATTATTTTTTTAGCTTGCCGACATTTGTAGAATACGCCGTTTCAAATTCAAAGGGAATAAATTTGCCGCGCGTATCGGCGCAAATAATTTTACAGGCTGAAATAATTTTGCCGCCGATTGACGAACAAAAATAAATCGTCCGTGTGCTTGACAGCTTGATTGAGAAGGAACAGCGGACGAAAGAACTTGCGGAAAAAATTTTGTCAGAAATTGACTTGCTGAAACGTACAATCTTGGCGCGGGCGTTTCGCGGCGCACTCGGCACAAACAATCTTTAGCACAAAATTTAGCTACGCGCTACATTCTTATTGGCTTGCTGGAATACTTTTGGTGCTCAGAATGATAAAGAGGTAAGTTTTTACCGCAATTTCTCGCCATCAGTTTGGGATGAAAAAATTAATTTGATGAATTTTTTTCGGTTACAAACAAAAACTGATGTAGTAAAATTGATTGTGGAGAATATTTCTAAACAATGATGATAGGGATAATGCGCGTATGTGTTTTTTCTGTTATGATGCCAGCATAGGAATTATAGAGAGTGTACGACACTATCCTAAAATAGAGGTAGATAAATCTTTTCTTGAATATGAAAGGAGTTATAAACTTTTAAAATGGGCGTTGAAAAAAGTAACTACAACAAAAAATCTTCACAGAGGAGTAGGTATTGATTGGCTATTAAATTTTGCTAAGGAAAATACGGAGAGTAATACCACATACAAAAAATTGAACAATAATTTTTGTGGATTATTTTTTGAAATGCACATAAGGGAAGACAAGACCTCGACTCAATTTATAAATTAAAAGTTGAGTAGTTATGATTAAAAATATTTTTGTGGCGAAGTATACGAACAGTGGGTTTACGCAGGACGATTATGTAATAAAATTTGATTTTTCAGATGTCAAATTTTTTACAACGCTTTTTTCAATGTAGCTTTCACAAGTTTGCTTAAAATAATGTCCTTTGAAAGTATAGTCAGAAAATTATACTGGAAAATTTGTCGGAAGTCGGTCAAAGAGCATATGAGCATTCGCTTGAAAAGGCTAAACGCTTTATGGCAATTATTAAAGAGGAACGCGAGACGCGAGAACAAATCCTTGCAGAAATTTTAGCTGATGAATAAGGAGAACATCATGATAAAATTGATTTCCGAAATGAATGTGGACAATATTATTGAGAGAAGACGTTTTTTTGTAGATACTAATGTTCTTTTGGTGGTTCATTTTGGTTTCCGAATTTGGGCGGAAGAAAAAATCGCTTGTTACTTCATACGGTTGAAAATAATGAATTTAGGCAGTATAAAGAAGTCCATCATGAAGACAGGAACTTTTCTAGGGCGTGTTCACACTATTGCAATAACCAGTATTAACCATTAAAATAAAATTA
>CAMJAZ010000360.1 GCA_946403735.1 uncultured Selenomonadales bacterium | reverse complement strand
AATTGATAAGCGCGGCGATGAAATTGATTCCTTCTGCGGCAAGCCTGCCTATTCGTTGAACACCGCTGAAAAAATCCTTAACAAGGATAAAAAAATTTTGCTTATCGCGGTGAAAAATGTTTTTGAACATGAACCGATTGTAAAAAAATTAAATGAACTTGGATTTAAATATATCCTTTACAAGCCGAAAAACGTACTTGAAAATATGGCTTATGTTTACGGAAAAAGTATCAGCGATATTTACGAAAAAATTTTATTGTTGAGCAGGTCGAAAGATCAGCAAATGCAGGGTCAGCAAATAAATGGGGGGGGGTAGCAAGACTATCTATTACTTGACGGTTTAGAAGTCTTACCCTACCAATCCTACAAAAAAATTTATGTTGACCGTTATTCAATTCAACAAGACGGCAATGTCATAGCGTATATTCCAGTCTCAATGATATTCACTGATGACAGAGATTTACAAAATGATTTATTGTGGTCTAACGTTCCGCTTTTTATGTCAATCCCGAATTCGGAGTTGTACGATTATTTCAGATTTAATGCGAAGTATCCTGCAACGTACATTAAACTTTGTAAAGACGCGGTCAATTCCGACGAAGTGAAGCCTACAAAAATGTGGGTCGATAATATTTTCCAAAATCGCTACATGATTTATCAAAATATGTTGAACCGCTTGAATTTTGACCATGATTTTTTTATTCGCAATGCGGCGTTGGCGCGTTGGAATGACAAAGGATATTTCAATTTAATGGGCGGCAAGTCACGTAGCACATTTTTAATTTCGCGTGATTTTAATTACGTGCCGTTAAAAATTTTAAAAGAAGATTATGATAAATGGTACAACGACGCTGAATTTAAAAACATTTCGATTGATGAAGATAATTTTCTTGAGCCGATAGAACATCCCGCGTTTTTTGATATTCAATGCGATAATGCACAATTTTATTTTTTGATGCAAAGAGCGTTGATGAAATTTTTGGCTGAATATTATGGTCATCCAAAGTTCAAGTCAATATCAATTCTCGACGTTTCAAAAAATAATGGTTTCATTGCGCGGGCACTTTCAAAAGTCGTCAGGGAAATGGACGTTATGAAGTCACAAATTGATGATGAAAATTTATTCTTTGCTTTAAAAAATCTTTTAAGCGCCAAAAATTTAAATACCGTTTCTGATGATTCAAAAAAATACGACGTGGTTATAACGGACGAAGATTCACCAAAAAATTTTGATGCGGAAATTATTTTCGTGAGCTATGATTTTGAGAATAGAGAAAAATTTTCCAGCTACAAAAAATTGGGCAATGGAATAAAAAATTATCGTCAATACGAATACGCCGTGAAAAGGTACGCGGTACTTAAAAATTTTAGTTTAATGAGGTGACGCGTTATAATGACAGATGAACAAGTTGAGTTGCTGAAAGTTTTTCATGAACTTTTCGACGATAAACCTAACGCTAGAATTGTGCTGTATGGCTTGGGCATAAACACGGCTTTTTTACTTCCGCAAATTAAGGAACAAACTGTTATCGGCTTAATGGACGCTGAAAACGTTGGCGCGACTTTTTACGGTCAAAAAGTTTTTTCGCCTGATGAAGTCATTGGTAAAACTGATTATATAGTTATCGTGGCTCGACCGACTTATCAAAATATGATTTATCGGCGCATTAAGCATTTACAACAGCACGGTATAACTATTTGCAACTTATACAAAATGCCTTTCGCTGACGACGCTGAAAAATCTGATAATCCATATTGGCTAAAAAGCGTGGACGAACTGAAAAATTTGATTAAAGACTACGACGTTATTTCATTTGATATTTTTGATACGTTGCTTGTTCGTAAAGTTTTATTGCCGTATCACATATTCGACAGAGTTGGACAGAAATTTTCAGCTGAATTGCAACAAAATATTTCCTTCCGTACAATTCGTATGGCGGCTGAACAGAAAGCTAAACTGCGCGGCATCCCAACTTTCAATGAAATTTACGACGAATTAGCCGTAGAAAATTCATGGACGCAGGATTTTAAAAATACCGTTATGAATTGGGAGTGGCAAGAGGAGCTGGATTGTTTACTGCCGCGTAAAGTTATGCATAAAGTTTTTGAGTACGCCAAAGACTGCGGAAAAATCGTAATAATTACGTCGGATATGTACTTTAATGAAAAACAGCTTACGCAAATTCTCAATCGCAATGGCTATTTCGGTTGGGATAATTTATTTGTCTCCTGCGAATACAATAAAACTAAGGAACGCGGCGATTTGTACGATGTAGTTAAAACTTTTTATCCCGACAAAAAAATTTTGCACATTGGCGACAATGAAAAAGCTGACGGCGAAAATTCCCGCTTAAACGGAATTGATTCGTACACAATTTATAGCTCCTATCAAGCCTTGCAAGTTTCAAATTTAAACAATCTTGCAGATAAAGTTGACAGTCAACAGGCGGCGGCTGAACTTGGTTTATTCTTGGCAAATTCTTTTTCAGACCCATATTCACTTTGCAAAGGTAAAGGCGCGTTGACAGTTCCAGCTGAATATGATTTAGGTTACAATTTTTTCGGACCGTTAATTTTATGTTTCGTGCAGTATCTCAAGCAAATTTCGGCAGGTTATAAAAATCCTTTTATCGTACTTTCTGGCAGGGACGGTTATGTTATAAAAAATGTGTTGGACGTTGCTAGAAAGATTGATAAAAATATTCCGTCTGGGTACGAATACTTTTTGACTTCGCGACGCGCCATTTGTATGCCGAATTTTAAGACGGAAAATGATATTTGGGTGA
>CAMJAZ010000359.1 GCA_946403735.1 uncultured Selenomonadales bacterium | reverse complement strand
GATAATGCACCTAGATGTAGGGCGTGACACTTCCATTAACGCGCTTGAAGTGGCAATGGTCGCGGACAGACGTGTTTTTCTCGTCGCGCAAAAAGAATCAGACGACGATAACCCAACTCGCAATGATTTATACACTGTCGGCACTGTCGCGGAAGTTCGGCAAATTATAAAAATTCCTGGCGATAACGTTAGAATTTTAGTCGAAGGAATTAACCGCGCCGTGATAATCGACTACCATGAATATGAAAATTACGCTGAAGTTGAAGCCGAAGTTCACGAAGACGCTTGGGAAGAATCAATGCAACTTGAAGCGCTTGTCAAAGGCGTTGTCCATGAATTTGAAGAGTGGGTAAAACTTAGCAAGCGTATTCCGTCAGAAACGTTTATCGCCGTGACGATCCTTGAAGATATTGGACGGTTGGCGGATTTAATCACCAGCCATTTAAATTTGAAGTTGGAGTCGCGGCAGGAACTTTTAGAAGCGCTTGACGTTGAAGACAGACTGGAAAAACTTTATACAATTTTGGCGCGTGAACTTGAAGTTTTGCAAATGGAAGTTCAGATTAATCAACGTGTACGCGGACAAATTGAAAAGATTCAAAAAGATAGTTATCTGCGCGAACAGCTTAGAGCAATTCACAAGGAATTGGGCGAAGATGAAGACGTTTCGCAAACTTCATCTGAATATAAGAAAAAGTTAGATGAAGGCGATTATCCTGACGAAGTACGCGAAATTGTCGAAAAAGAAATTAAACGTATGGAACGCTTGCCGTCAATGGCGCAGGAGGCTAGCGTAATTCGCACGTACATTGAATGGCTTTTCGATCTTCCATGGCGCATTTCTACGGAAGATTCAAACGATATTGTCAAGGCGGCAAAAATTTTAGACGCTGACCATTACGGCTTGGAAAAAGTTAAAGAACGCATTTTAGATTTCCTTGCCGTAAAAGTTTTGACGAAGGATAAACCTGCACCGATTTTATGTTTAGTTGGACCTCCTGGCGTTGGCAAAACTTCATTAGCATCAAGCGTCGCTAAGGCTATGGGCAGAAAATTTATTCGCGCATCACTTGGCGGCATTCGTGACGAGGCGGAAATTCGCGGACATCGTCGAACATACGTCGGCGCATTGCCTGGCAGAATTATTCAAGGCTTAAAAAAAGTTGGCGCTAACAATCCAGTCTTCCTGCTTGACGAAGTCGATAAACTTGGCAAAGACAGTTACAGCGGCGATCCTTCATCCGCACTGCTTGAAGTACTTGACCCCGCGCAGAATAACACTTTCACTGACCATTACATTGACACGGCATTTGATTTATCCCGCGTACTTTGGATTGTCACGGCGAATAATCTTTCAACAATTCCTAAACCTTTGCGTGACAGAATGGAAGTTATCACGCTGTCAAGTTACACTGAACAGGAAAAATTTGAAATTGCGCGGCGCTACTTGGTTAGACGGCAGAAGGAAGAAAATGGTTTAAAGTCAGGCGATTTTGTTTTTGCTAAAGGCGTGTTGCAGGAAATTATTTCTGAATATACACGTGAATCTGGCGTCCGTGAACTTGAACGAATTATCGGCAGAGCTTGTCGTAAGGCAGCGCGGAAAATCGTTGAAGGTCATGAAGGTACAGTTTACGTGACGAAAAAAAATATTAAAGATTTTCTTGGGCGTCCAAAATATATTCAGAATAAGGCGGAGAAAAAACCGCAAGTCGGCGTTTCAACTGGTATGGCGTGGACGGAAGTCGGCGGCGATATTTTGCCAACTGAAGCTATCGTACTTAAGGGCAAAGGTAAACTTTTGCTTACAGGTCATTTGGGCGACGTTATGCAAGAGTCCGCGCAGGCTGGCTTAACGTACATTCGCAGTCGTAGTGATTTAATGAAACTTGACGACGATTTTTACGAAAAAAATGATATTCATGTCCACGTGCCTGAAGGTGCTGTGCCGAAAGATGGACCTAGCGCAGGTATTACAATGGCAACGGCGATGATTTCAGCGTTGACTAAGCGTAAAGTTCGCAGTGATGTTGCTATGACAGGTGAAATTACTTTGCGTGGAAATGTTTTGCCGATAGGTGGATTGAAAGAAAAAGTTTTGGCGGCGTATCGTGAAGGTATGCGCACGATAATTCTGCCGAAAGAAAATGAACGTGATATTGAAGATATTCCAGAAACTGTTCGTGAAAAGTTGGAGTTCGTACCCGTCGAACATATGGACGAAGTTTTAAAAACGGCATTGCTTAAATAAAATTTTTCGTGACAAAAAAATTGACGCCTTGAAATTACAGGGCGTCTTTTTTAATTAAGAATGAAGAATTATGCATTAAGAATTGTTTTTTTCATTATTAACTATGCTGTCAATTTCCTTGAAAAGTTCGTCGACAAGTTCAGATTCATCAACTTTACGAACAATTTCACCTTTGCGGAAAATAATCCCAATGCCGTCCGCGCCAGCAATTCCAACGTCAGCATTTCGCGCCTCACCTGGACCATTCACGACGCAACCCATAACCGCAACCGTAATATTTTTATCGACGGTCGAAAGTCTTTCTTCAACCTGCGCGGCAATGCTTGTCAAGGCAATTCGCGTCCTGCCACAAGTTGGACAAGATACCAACGTTGCACCAAAATTTTTTAAGCCGAGCGATTTTAAAATTTCATTGGCGACTTTAACTTCAACGACAGGATCGCCAGTCAGTGAAACGCGAATTGTATCGCCGATGCCCTCCGCTAAAAGTGAGCCAATTCCTACCGCAGATTTTATGACGCCGCTATTGACAGTTCCAGCCTCTG
>CAMJAZ010000358.1 GCA_946403735.1 uncultured Selenomonadales bacterium | reverse complement strand
TTGACATACTCCCCACGAATAAAGGTCTACTTCGCAGGACGATTAGTCTGTACTACGCTAGAGTGCCGCGCCTTTTTTGCCGTCTGATTTTTATTTCTCACCTCTAATCAAAAATTTTTCTTTAAATATATTTGCAAATTTTTTTTGCGGCGTTTCATAGCTAACGGGATTTCACGGCGCGTTTTCGGTAAAACCAAATTCACTTGCTCACGACGCAATATTTCTACGCCGTCTTTACCGTTATCTGTGCAGATTACTTCACAACTCAATTTTTTTTCCAAAATCATCTTTGCTATCTGCAAATTCATTTCATCATCGTCTATTACCAATATTTTTTCTTCCGCATGATTTTTCCACCTCAAAACATTTTTTCCACTATCGAAAGTCTCAATTGTTATAAATCGGTTAAACTTTTTTGTTACAATCACTTTTTCGATTTTCTCTTCACTTTTCGCTGAACTCTTACTTTCAGTGCGTTTTTATGCTTTAATATGTGTAAATCTGACACTTTTAAAATTGAAAAAGTCGGATAAAATAAATTGTCCGGCTTTTTCCTAATCGGAAGGTTGATTATAAATGAACATCGCGCTAATCGATGACCAAATTCAAGATTTAATCGACGCTGAATCCTTTTTGAAAAATTATATCTCCGAAAATTTTTCCGAACACGCGGATTCTGTTCAACTCGATACTTTTTCACACGCAGAAATATTTCTTCGCGATTTTGAGCCGAAAAAATATTCCCTGCTGATTTTGGATATTTTTATGAAACCGTTTAACGGTATTCAAGTCGCTGAAGCCGTCCGCAAGCTAGATTCAGAAGTTGCAATCGTTTTTCTAACCAATTCTCCAGATTTTTTCCTTGAGGGCTACAAAGTTTTTGCTGTTGGATACTTTATCAAGCCTTTTGCTGAAAATGCCGCGCAGTTTGACAAAACTTTTAAGTTCGTTTTTCAAAAACTGCTTGCGAGCCAAAAAAATTTATCAGTGAAACTTTCAGGCGGCTTGGACGTTAAGATTCCTTTCAAGAGAATTAAATTCATCGATATTGACTGGCGTCATCGAGTTTGCATTCACTTAGAAGGCAAAAAAATTTATCCTAGCGGTTCATACGATAAAATTTCGGCTGAAATGCTTTCCGACGATAATTTTGTTGAATGTTATCATAGAATTTTACTCAATATGGACTTTATCAAGTATATGGACGATGACAACTTTATTTTGCGTGACGAAACCAAAATTCCTATCAGTCAACGCAAAAGTAAGGCGTCTAAACTCAAATATATGGCTCATTTGATGAAAGGTTCAGAGCAATAAAAAAGCCTTCGCGACCTTTGCAAATCAGTTTTGACAGAACAAGTCAAAATCGCCAATACATTGTGACTTTGAAAAAACCTCCCTTTGATTGAAAATCGGTGTAAGCGTGATATTTCTGGTTGAAGAGCTTAACCGATTCCATTCCAAACCCGTGACCTTCTTCAGAAGCTTGCGGGTAATTTTTTTCGTCAAAAATTACATTCGATCCGCAGGAGTTTATAATTTCAAGAACGCATTGATTTTCGCGGGTTTGAATTTTCACTGAGATAATTTTTTCGCCGGAAATTGGCTTGGAGCAAGCATTGATAGCATTTTCAAGGAGATTGGAAACCAACAACGCCAAATCATTTTCATCTACTGCGATTTTTTCGGGCAAGTTGACTTTGTAGCGAACACTGACGCCTAAATTTTCTGCGTGGCTCAAGTAGAAGGACAAAGCGGCATTCACGAGAGGTTGAGTGCAAAAATTTTTAACTACCGTCTCCGTTAAAAGTGATTCTTGACTGCTGACATATTCTTTAATAGCGGCGAAATCTTTTTTCTGAAGCATGACGTCGATTAATCGATACGAATGCCGCAAATCGTGTCGCATTACCGCAATTTTTTCATGTCCGACTTGCATTAGTCGATTATATTCCGTCAGCATGGCGATCTGCTCTTTCATACGTCTAAAATTCCTATTCATTCGGTGTTTTTCGTTCAAACGTTCCGTCGAATTTAAAATATATGTGTAGAAGAAGAAAAAAACGAACGGAATATAAGTTCTGGAAAATCTTTCTGCCCACGAATGGACGACAGGTTCTTGAATCCAGAGGAAGAGGCTTCCAGATATGACGATAAATGGCAAGAATGCTATTAACTTGCCGTATTCTTTGAAAAAATCTTTAGGCGGCAATAATTTAGAAAAGAAATGGCGTTCGATCGGCAGAAACAGTAAAAACAGCAACGGATACAGCGCCGCGTGCGACAAAATGATTTGCGTTTCCGATTTAATGAAATCATCGAAGAAAATTACGATTATAGCTGACCAATTATGTTGAGAAGTGACCCAAACGAAAGACATCGTGAAAATGAAGATATGGGCTAGAAAATTTCTGCGAACTGTAAGCATAAAAACGACTAACCATGGAATCCAGCCTGTCATGAGGAAAAATTTATAAATCGGAGAGATTATTCCGAATCTGTAGAAAGTGAATGCATACACAACAGCGCAAAATACTGCGCATATTGCAAACCTACGCGCCAAAGTGATTTTTTCCGATTTCGTCATAGTATTTCTGAAAGCAACGTATCTCAACCAAGAATCTAACATCTGAATCAGCACAATCAGACCTGTTAAAACAATAAAATCCATAGCGCAAATTCCTTGAACAAATTTTTTATCACAGAATCATTTTTGACTTATTATAGCACTGAATCAAAGACAGTTGCATTTTAAGCAGAAATGACGGTGTGCAGGGTATTTTGACTTAGCGCAGAATATTCCAAAAAAGTAGAAAG
>CAMJAZ010000357.1 GCA_946403735.1 uncultured Selenomonadales bacterium | reverse complement strand
CATTTGTGCGCCTCGCGTTTTACGTTTTAGCAGTTAAACTTTGTCACCGCGTACATTTGCGCCAATAATCCAATCTTTCAGCAGGCGCTTGGAAATGCCGCTTTTTACCATTATTTTTTCCTCACTATTTATTCAACACCACCTAACTACTTACTACTTCCTACTAACTACTGACTAAAAGCTCTTGCGTGTACAATTCTTTGGGCGTTGAAAAAATTTTTTCCTTCGTACCAAATTCAACTACGACGCCGCGCCGCATAATCAAAATTTTATCGGCTGAATTTTTCGCGACGTTTAAATTGTGCGTCACCATTACGATTGAAATTCCGTGAACTTCGCGCAATTTCAAAAGTTCATTGATAACGCTATCTTGCGTGACGGCGTCCAATGCTGAAGTCGGTTCGTCCGCCAAAAGTAACTTCGGCTCAAGAATCATCGCCGCTAAAATTCCTGCGCGTTGTGCCATACCTCCGCTTAATCTAAAAGGATAATCATTTAAAACATTTTCGTCAAGGTGTATATTGCGCATAATTTTTTTAGCGCGTGTCAAAAATTCTTCCCGCGTCCAGTCTGAATGCGCTTGAACACATTCAAAAATTTGTGCGCCGATTGTACGAATGGGGCAGAATGACGCGCCAGCATTTTGAAAAATCATTGCGATTGACGCGCCAGCAAGTTTGCGCCGTTCAGCTGATGAAATTTTAGAAATTTCTTTGCCGTTGAAAAAAATTTGTCCGTCAACTGCCGCGCTTTTCGGTAGAAGTCCCGCGATTGATTTTAAAATCGTAGATTTGCCGCTACCAGATTCACCGACGATAACAAAAATTTCGCCGCGTTTTACTGAAAAATTTACGTCGTGCAAAATTTTTTTTGTGCCGTATGAAACAGATAAATTTTTTAGCGTCAAAATATCTTCGTCCATTTAAATCTCCTGCAAATTGCGCGTCCTAAAATATTGTTTTCAAATTGCAAAGATGATACAATACTTTCAAAATCAATTCAATCTTGGGAGGAAAAATTTTTATGAAAAGTTTCAATCTGTTGAGGAAAATTATTTTTGCGTTGGCATTGGCGCTTACTTTTTCATACAGTCAAGCGTTCGCCGCAGATGCCGTTCAAGTTTACGACAAAGACGAAAAAACTTTTGTGTCTATTTACAATCAAATTGCGACGAAAGAAAATCTTTTCACGTTGGAAGCGACGCCGAAGTTTGTTGAAAATAAAGATAGTCTTCAAGTTTACAGTTCAAGTTCCATTCCAGCTGACGCAAATGTCAAAGCACTTTTACTGAAAAATCAAAGCGGCGCTATTTCATCAATCGCCATTAGCGCAAAGTCCGTTGAAAAGTTGCAAGAGGCGCTTACCCTTTCGCTGATGATTGTGGGCTTGAATGAAAAAGAATTTGAAAGTTTGTCGGCTAATCAAAAAGAAAATTCAACAACTGTTTGGTGCGAATCAGCAAAGCGCAATATTCACGTAGAATTTTTTGCTACAAGTGAATCAATCGACGTTGTAATTGACGCGACGAAGTAAGGTTTTAGTTTGTAGCTAGTAGCGTGTAGGTTTTACTATGAAGTTTAAAATTATTCTGCTCATCTTTGTGCTAATCGGCGCGGCGGCAGGAGGTTATTACTACTATAACAATCAAATTGTTGAGGAAAATACTAAAACTTACGACACAGAAAAAGTTGTACGAATGGATTTGACAAAAACTGTTTCAGCCACTGGAACTATTCAGCCGCGTGACAGCGTCGAAGTTAGCAGTAAAATTACTGCGCGTGTTAAAGAAGTTCCAGTCGAAGAAAATGACAGCGTCGTCACTGGTCAAGTGGTTGCCATTTTGGACGGTAAAGACTTTGAGGCTAAACGCGACCAAGCGCAATTCACTTTGACTAATGCGTCACAAAAACTTGAACGTACCAAGCACCTTTATGAAATTGGCGCAAAATCTTTGCAGGAACTTCAAGACGCGCAGTACGAATACGACAGGGCTAAATCCGCGCTTGAAGAGGCTGAATCAGACGTACGCGAAACTATTATAACCGCGCCTATGGACGGCGTAGTTGTCGGCGAACCGTTGACGGCAGGAAGTATGGCAGTGCAAGGCTCAAATAATCCTACCGTAATTTTGCGAATCGCTGATTTAAGTGAAAAGCTCGTCAAGGCGAAAGTTGATGAAACTGACATCGGCAGTATCAAAGTTGGTGAACACGCTACCTTTACCGTCGACGCTTACCCTGACGAAGAATTTTCCGCGCAGGTTACAAAAATTTCACAAACTGACACTGCCAATTCGTGGAGTAACAGTTCCTCCAGTTCGTCAAGCAGTTCAAGCAACGCCGTTATTTATTACTACGTGACTTTTAACGCGCCTGATCCGAAAAATCTTTTACTGCCAGCTATGACTGCACGTCTTGATATTGTCGTCGGTCAAGTGAAAAATGCTTTATGCGTACCAATCGCCGCGATTAAAACTGACGGCAAAGGTTCTTACGTCGAGCGCGTGACGACTGACGCGAATGGTAAGCAGACGGCTGAAAATGTTTATATAACCATTGGCTTGTACGGTGAAGATTACGTCGAAGTTGTCAAGGGAGATTTGAAAGCTGGCGATGATATTTCTACTACTTATGAAGCGGCGGCGAAAACTTCAACTTCAGGCGGCGGCGGACGTGGTCCAATGGGCAGACCGCCGTTTTAATTAAGAATTTAGAATTTAGAATTTTATCATTACGCATTACGCATTCCTCATTACGAATTAAGAATTTTTTAGTTACAATGAAGGGGGAACTTTTATGAGCGTTGAACCAAAATTCACTG
>CAMJAZ010000356.1 GCA_946403735.1 uncultured Selenomonadales bacterium | reverse complement strand
GCTAAATGCAAATACTGAAAATGCCGCCAAAATTTCCAGTGATGCTAAAAATTTCCTTGAGCAGAAAAAATTTGATAACACCGTTGCATTGAAAGTTGGCGTTGCGCTTGAGGAAATGACGTTAAATATTGAAAAGCTTAACGCCGACAAAAAAGTTGATGTCGACTTGCGAATTAAGCGCGGCGATGACAAAATTATTATCGCTCTTCGTGACAACGGCAAAAGTTTCAATCCACTGGAATATTCTGTACCAGAGGAAAAAAATTTACATACCGATGGAATTATGTTGCTGAAAAATTTGGCGAAGGAAATTAAATATAATCGCGTTTTGTCGCTGAATCAAACTGTAATTGAAATATGAGCGTTGAAATTTTCGCCGTAAACATTTCTGCGCAACTTAATCAGCCTGTCGATGATTGGCTGAAAATTTTTTTGCCAGAACGTCAAGAAAAAATTTTGTCGTACCGTTTCAATGCCGATAGAAATCGAACAATTTGGGCGGAATTGCTTGCACGTTACGTCGTAGCCGAAAAATTTTATTGTACGCCTGAAAAAGTTCAACTGTATCGTGACGCGAATGGTAAGCCGCATATAAAAAATTTTCCCGCCGAAATAAGCTTATCTCACGCTGAAAATTGGATTGTCTGTACTTGCGGCGAACTTGCAAGCGGCGTTGATGTTGAAGTTGATTCGACTGGCGCGTTGGAAATTGCAGAAAAATTTTTCTTGCCGAGTGAATACGAAAAAATAATTTCATTGCCGCAGAATTTACAAGCACAACAATTTTTGCTATATTGGACAATCAAAGAAAGTTACTTCAAACTAACTGGCGCGGAAAATTTTTTGCAAGCAGATTGTGAAAAAATTTTTAGTGGCAAAGAAAAATTCATTGGCAAAAATTTTTTATTGAGTGACGGCGCTGTTGTCGGTGTCTGTACTTACAAATATTGAGGGGGAATTTTAATGAAAAGTGCGCCTTTGTCGCAGACGCAATGGGGAATTTATCTTGACTGCTTTAGTATGCAGGAGGCTGGCGCATACAACGGACATTTTCTCTTGACGCTTGACAACAGTATTGATATGGATCGACTTGCCAGAGCGATTGAAAAAGCCGTTGCCGTTCACTCTTCAATTTTCGTTCGCATTACCGAACAAAACGGCGAACCTTTACAAAATTTTCGCGCAGAAGATTTTCATCAAACCGTTGAAAAAATTTCTGAACAGGATTTGCAGAAAAGATTGTCCGAATTGGTCGCCGAACCGCTTGAACTGCACGGCGGCAGATTGTTCAGATTTAATTTGATTCAAACTGAAAAGGCAAAATATCTTTTACGCACAACTCATCACGTTTCGTTTGACCGTTCAGCGGCTAATATTTTTTTTGCTGATGTTGCAAAATTTTATGAAAATCCTGACGTTGAACTTGCGTCAGAAAGTTATGACGCTATTGACTTTGCCAACGATGAAAAAAATTTGCGTTCGACTGAAACTTTCACGCAAGCTAAAACTTGGTACGAAAAAACTTTTGGCGGGCTTGACGTTGAAACTTTGCCAATTCCCGACCGTAACGATGAAAAAATTTCCTTCGACGTATTCCAAAAAACTTTTCCGCTTGACTATTCGACGCTAAAAAATTTCTGTAGGGCAAACAAAATTTCTGCGTCGGCTTTGACTTCGGCAGCATTCGCTATAGTTTGCGGCATTTATACCAATCAGCAAGAGTCTTTATTTTCAACGATTTATCACGGGCGCAATGACCGTACAAAAAATATTGTTGGGATGTTCGTTAAAACTTTGCCCGTTTATTGCAAGTGGACTGGCGATAAAAAAATTTCCGAACTGCTCGGCGAACTGACGACGCAAATTAAATCTGCGCGGGACAACGATTTATTTTCATTTGCTGATGTGAATCAAATTTGCCCTATGAACAATGCGCCAATGTTCGCCTATCACGGCTTGGTTAAAACTACTTCCGAATTTTGCGGCAAACCTTGCACGGAAGAAATTCTCGACAAAAAGACGACGGGCAATGCGTTAGGCTTTGAATTAATGGCGGTTGCTGACGGTATGCAAATTCACGTTGAGTACAACGCCGCACGATATTCGGCAAACTTCATTGAAACTTTTGCCGCTTGCTATGAAAATGTTTTGCGCCAACTTATGACTAAAACTTTCATTCGTGAAGTTGAATTGCTTGACGCCGCGCAGATTAAAATTCTTGACTCATTCAACGATACCGCCGTTGCTTACGACGATTCACAGACGGTAATTTCTTTGTTCAATACGGCTGTTGAAAAATTTCCCAACAATACAGCGGTCATCTTTGAGGACAAAAAAATTTCCTACCGCGAACTTGACAATAAAGCAAATGACATTGCCGCGTGCATTTTGAGCAAAAATATTTCTATCGGTGACGTTGCGTCGATTTTGATTCCGCGCAGTGAAATTATGCCGATTGCCGCATTGGGCGCATTAAAAGCAGGTTGCACTTATCAGCCGCTTGATTCGACGTACCCGCCCGAACGGCTTAACTTTATGTTGAAAGACGCCGCCGCCAAAATTTTAATTACGACAAAGGAACTTCGCCAACTTATCACTGACTTTGACGGCGAAGTTTTGTTTGTTGATGAAATTCCGCACGCTGAAAATATTTCCTTGCCAAAAATTAATCCAGAAAATATTTTCATCTTGCTTTACACGAGCGGTTCAACTGGAATTCCCAAAGGCGTTAAGCTTACCCATAAAAATCTTGTCTGCTTTATTGATTGGTACAAAAAATTTTACAGCTTGACTGAAAATCATTGTGTCGGCGCTTATGCAAGTTTCGGCTTTGATGCAA
>CAMJAZ010000355.1 GCA_946403735.1 uncultured Selenomonadales bacterium | reverse complement strand
TTTAAAAAAAAATTTTTAAATTTAACAATAGTTCTTAATATCAACTAGGTGGTGTTGAATAAATAGTGAGGAAAAAAATAATGGTACTTCGCGGCATTTCCCAGCGCCTGCTGAATAATTAGGAATTAATGAAATAATTCTAAATTCTTAATTCTTAATTAGTAAATCTTTTGCGCCAAAAGAAAAGTAGTTTATCACATAAAAAAATTATTCAACACGTCCTAGTACAACTGATGCATTAACTCAATTAGCCAAGAAATCTGCCAGCGATAACGGCAACTTTCACTTTGTCGCCAAATGATTCATCAATCGTTATGCCAAAAGTAAATTTAATGTCTTTACTCATCAACATAGGAAATTTTATCAACGCCGCTTTAATGTTATTTATCGCAACAGATTTATTCGACCCTTTAAAATTCATCAAAATTGACCGCGCAGATTTAATATCGTCGTGACCTTCAAGCGCATTTTGTAAGGCATTTTCAGCGGCATTTTCACCAGTCGCCACACCAATGTTAGATATTGCTTTACCCGAATTTTTGAAAAGCGATTGAATGTCAGCGAAGTCTAAAGCTACAATCCCTTCCACGTTCAATACATCATTGAAGGCGTTGGCAACTTCAAAAATCTTTTCGTTAAAATTCTGCGCGGGCAGTTGAATAATCACATCGCGCAAATTTTTATTATCGGCGGCTTGAGCTTCAGTTACCAAGAAAATTTTCAACGCGGGAAGACGTGAGAAAAATTTCTCCGCGTAATAAACTTCGCGCCCGTCCGAAATGATGAAAACTAAATCGTCACTTGATACGCGGTTGACAATTTCTTCACAAGATTTTCTGTCCGTGACTTTGAAAAGTTCAATGCCTTCAATCTTTTTAAGCGTGTCCACGTCAATATTAATGCTCCCAATGATAACCGCAGAAATTTTAACTTTGCTATCTCCCACAATGAATTCCCCTTTCATTTAGCTTTTAACTATGAATCTTCATAATGTTTTCCGCCATACGCCGAATTTCTTCACGAAGTGACGCTGGCGCAACAACTTCGACGCTTTCGCCGTACTGCATTAGCCAATACTTAATCGCCGTTTCATTAACTTTAACTTCGATTAAAAGTCTGCCGCCGTCCTCCTGCAAAATTCTAAACGTCTTGCCAAACATATCAACAAGCGTGTCAACCATAAATTCCGTAACCCAAAACTTCACCCAAATACTTTTGCCGCCGAACATATAAATACTTTGCGCCATATGCTCTGGCAAGTTCAAGCCGCCTACGCAACCTTCAATCTTATGGCGTTGGTCGCGATTATCCCGCGCAGATTCGTCCAACATCTTAACTTCCGTCATACGGTCAATTCTGTAGTGCGAAATATTATCGTAGCCATCAGTATTTGCGATTAGGTAGTAAAAACCGTTAGTCGCCGCCATTTGGTACGGACTAACTTTGTACGGCGTCTTTTTGCGCGGGTGCAACTTTAAATCTTTACCGTAGCGATTGTAGACGAATGAGATTTTTTTCTTGAAGTGAATTGCATCGTTAAGAATGTCTAGGGAAGACATAACCTGCGCGTTGTCTGAATGTGGCAGACGCGGTAAGTTGATAATGTGTTTAACCTTCGCGCTGAAATGTTCGCTGGAAAGATTTTTCAGCTTGTCGATTAGCGCTTGAATTTTATCCGTAGGAATATTTTTTGAGAAAAGCACGCTATCAATCAGCATTCGCAATTCCGATTCGCTAAAATCGCGTACAATGTAACTGCCGCGTTTAGTCGATTTGATATTGACGCCAGCCGCTTGCAGGGAACGAATATTTTTACCGACAGAACGACGATCGCAAAATTCGCCGTCAAAATCCGCGTCAAGGTAGTCAATAATTTTTTGTTGCGTCAAAGGGTGCTTGCTATCGGAATGTTTTTGAAGAATTTGCAAAATTTTCACGTCCAACAGTCGCAAAATATTTTCTTCGTCAAAATCTATCGCCATAAAAATTTCCCTCCCCGTCACAAAAAAATTTCCTACGCTAAAATTACTTTATTTTAATTTTATAATTTCCGCGTAAATCCTGCCTACACTAAATAAAAAATCCCGTCTAATGCGGGACTTTTTTTTATTTTTAAAAATTTTTCAAGCTTTATAAATCGTCGTCGTCATCATCAACAACTTTTTTTTCAGGGGCAATCGTACCGACTGCGCCGCGTGTGATTTTTATATTTACGTCGTCAGCAATTTGCACCGTTAAAACTTCGTCGCTAAGTTCGGTTATCGTACCGTAAATGCCGCCAGCCGTTATAATTTTCGTGCCAACTTTTAAACTGCTCATCATTTCGTCACGCGCTTTTTTCGCCCTTTGTTGCGGACGGTACAGCAAAAAGTAGAAAATCAATATCATAAATAAAATTGGCGCCCAACTTGCTAATGCCGCCATTGCATCATTTTCCATTAAAATAAATCTTCCTTTCGTCTAAGCTCCACGCCGTAATTGTGAAAAATTTTATGTTGTGTGAAATGCGGGTTAAATTGTACAAAAAAAACGTAATTAGTGCAAGATTTTTTTTAACGCGGCTATCAACAATTCATTTTCATTGCGAGTGCGAATAGCCAGCCTTAAAAATCTTTCGTCAAGTCCCGCGAAGTTGTAGCAACTACGTACTAAAATTTTGTCGTCACGAAGTCTTTCAACTACGACGTTTGCAAGTTCCTTCGACGGAAAACGAATTAAAATGAAGTTCACCGTTGGTTCAAAAACTTTTATGTTGGGTAAAGTTTTCAGCTGTTCAATGAAATATTTTTTTTCAACGTCAAGCCAAGTTCGTGTGTCCTGTAAAAATTTTTCGTCAGCCAATGCCGCGACGCCAGCTTTT
>CAMJAZ010000354.1 GCA_946403735.1 uncultured Selenomonadales bacterium | reverse complement strand
GTTGCAAATCTTGACGAAAATTCGTTGCAACTTCACGGAGCATTTCAGTAGTAGCCTCAAATTCCGTGATGACGGATTGAAAAACTTTTTCGTTAAACGCCATAAAAATTTCCCCCTAAAAAATAAATTCGTGGTAATTTTCTTAAAATCATTATAACTAATTCGGTGGGCGTTGAAAAGCCTTTACACAAAATTTTCTGTCGAATAAATTTTTTTATGAATTATGTTTTTAATTGGAGAGAAATATTTTTTTAGATTTACTTTTTCTTTTGGCGCAAAAGGTAGCAACAAGAAAACAGCCCGCGTCCTTGCGCGCACTGCTTTTTCCAATGTTTATTAGAAAAAATTTTTCACGAAGTTAAGCCAGTCACTACGGCGAAGTAGTAAAAAACTGGTGCAGTGAAAAGTAAGCTGTCGAATCTGTCAAATACGCCGCCGTGTCCTGGAATTAAAAAGCCTGAATCTTTCACGCCAGCAAAACGTTTAATCATTGACTCTGCCAAATCGCCCAACGTCGCCGCTATCGCCATAATAACGCCTAAAATTGCCATATGCGTCAATTCAAAGCCGAATAAAAAATGTCCGAAGATAATCGCCGTTATTACCGTGCCTAACAGTGAACCGAAAATTCCCTCAACCGTTTTATTTGGGCTAATCGACGGCGCTAATTTGTGATTGCCAATCGCTGAACCTACAAAATACGCGAAAGTGTCACTTGCCCACGTGCACAGGAATAACAGCCAGACAAGTTTGCAACCCATATCGATATTGAAAAGCGCTTGTACGTGTGCCAAGTCAAAATTTGCTATCAACGCGCTAAGGTTACCGCTAATGTCGGGCAATGCTACTGTGTCAATCGATTCAGACGGCAAGCGCTCATCTGTCAAGAAACGCAGTAAAATTAAATGCGTGAATGGCATTCCCAAGTAAATCAAGCCAGCCGCTGAAACGCAAATGTCAGTTGGTCGTGAACCTAAAATTACCATCGACGTAAACATTATAATTGTTCCCAATGTCATAGCGCCAAGCATTTCTTCAAAGTTGCCAAGCCACGCGCAACACAACATTAATATTAATGTTATCGCGCCGAAAATGTATGACGTAGACATACCAGCACGATTGAACGCCGCGCAGTATTCAAACCAAGTTATAACTGCTAAAAGTATCGCCGCACAGGCAAACGGTGTCCCGCCAATTTGAATTAGTACCGCCGCTATAGCTATCCCGATTATCCCCGTGATTATTCGTAAGACCAATTCGTCACATCCTTTTTGTTAATGCGTAATGAAAAACTACTCACTAGCTACGTTGTAAACGTCAATATATTTTTCGGCAACGCTTTCAATGAAAAATTTCTTCGCCGCATTAGGTACACGTGCTGAAATTTTTTCATATTCGCCGCCGTCATTTGCTAACGTCGTCAAAATTTCCGCCAACTTTTCAATCGGCACTTTATCATTTGCGTTGAGGTCAAAGACAATCCCCGCCAATTCGCCGTTGTCCGTCTTCAACATTTCCTCAGATTCGCCCAAGTTCGACGTGACGACTGGTCGTCCGCTGAAAAGGCTGTCAATTATCATAAGCGGAAAACTTTCACCCAAAAATTCACTCGGCAATAATCCAACGTCAGCCGTCGTCAAGTAATCGCGAACGTTGCTTTTAAAGCCAGTCAAATGTACGAAGTCGGGAACTTTACCTTTCAGCTTGTCGTACATTTCGCCAGAGCCAACTAAAACTAAATCGATCCTGCGCGGACTATTTTTATTTGCAAGTGTCACTGCGTCAATCGCGGACTGCCAGCCTTTTTCAGGAATGGCGCGGCTAACCGTACAGCAGACGAAAGAATTTTGCGGAATGTTTAATTCACTGCGCGGAATTGGCGTACCCGTCGAACTTTCCAGCCCGTTACCAATTTTATGAAAAATTTCGTCGAGCGTCCAATCGTGATTAATGAACGGTTGCAAATTTTTTTCCGCAATGTAGATGAAGGCGTCGACAGATTTTTTCACGCAGTTCAAAAGATTTTTCAAATGAACTTCCGCCGTCGCCTCGTACATACCGTGCAAAGTTATGACGTGATGAAGTGCAGGATTTTCAGCGGCAACGTAGCTAACCGCTTCGTCAACTGAACCGTGATGAGAATGGACGATGTCAATTTTGAACTGGTCAATCACGTCGTCAAGCCCAGTCGTTTTGCCAAGACGAATTAGCGGTATATCGTTATGCAACTTTTTCCGAATGTCGGGCAATTCATCTGCCATTTGAAAATCAATCACCGTGACGGGAAAATCTCTGCGGCTAAGTTCATTTGCCAAAATCAGCGGGAAAGTTTCGCCGCCGCCAATACTCAATGCAAAGACGCACATTAAAATATTGGGCTTACGTTTGACGCCTAAAATTTTTTTTACGTCAAAATATTTTTTAAGTTCCTCAATGTCCGTGCCGCCGTAGTAGCTGAAAAAATGTTCCTGCAACTGCGCGAAATGTTTTTCATGAACGGACGGCGTGACGTGATAATTTTCCGCCACAAATTCTGCAATGCGCTGATGTTCTTCGTAATAGCGCGGCTCCTTCTGAATTTTAAGCGACGTACTTTTTTTATGAACGCGATAATAATTCGTAGCCGCCGCCGTGTAGTAGACGCAACCGCCTTTGATTATGTCAAGGTAGAAAAGCCAATCGCCGCAAAGTTTCATATCCCGCCAAAGTTCACGAACTTTTTCACGAATACTTGACGGCTTGCGGAAAATCGTACTGCTGACGTTGGGAATAATATTTTTCACGCCAAAACCAAGTTCAACCAATTCAGCGGCTGTGACGGCAAAATTTTTCGTCCAATCAAAACTTGTAACGTCAGCTAAA
>CAMJAZ010000353.1 GCA_946403735.1 uncultured Selenomonadales bacterium | reverse complement strand
GCTATCATTGAACGTACCGTCGAAGATGATATTGGTACGCGCGGTCAACTTTCATTAAGCCTTACCAACGCAGATTTTACTACGGCGTCAAGAGTTGCAAGCGCGATTAACGAACTTTATCCTGGCGCGGCACAAGCGGCTAATGCTGGGCGCGTCGACGTTATGATACCAGGTTACTTTCGCGTAAACGTTGTAGATTTCATCGCGTCGATTGAAGAGTTGGAAGTTTTACCAGATAATATTGCTAAAATCGTCGTCAATGAAGCGACTGAACAACTTTCAAATTCAATCGTAATGTCACCGACGGCGAATATAAATGATATTGTTGGTGCGCTTAACGCAGTAGGAGCTACGCCGCGCGATTGCATTTCGATTTTACAGGCAATGAAAGCGGCTGGCGCTATTCACGCTACGTTGGAAATTATTTAAAGATCTTTTAAAATTTAATCTAAAGTAGCTGAGGCGCGCAAGGACGCGCGCCCGTCCGCGTAAATCGCGTGATGCGATTTCTGCGGACATGTTTTCTTTTGCTACTTTTCTTTTGCGCCAAAAGAAACGTAGTTTATCAAAAACTAAAACTAAAAAAATTTTTTCTAAACGCTACTAAAGGGGGGATTTACTTATGCAAATTAATGGCACAATGTTAATGCCTAGTATGAACTCCACAAATTCTGGCGCTACGGGTTCACATCTTATTCAGAAGGAAGAAAATTTTCAAGCCGAATTGAACGCCGCCCATGAACGTTTGAATAAATCTGCAAAATCTGGCGTTATGACTGACGAACAAATTGCCCAACGTAACAAAGATATTCGTGACGCCGCTGTTCAAATGGAAGCGCTTATGCTGAAAATGCTTTACAATGACATGTGGAAAACTGTACCAAAAGATACACTTTTCGGCGACGATAACGCTATGGATATTTATCGCGATATGTACCACGAAGAACTTACGAAAAAAATGGCTATGGACGGCGGAATTGGTCTTGCTGACTTTATCTACAATCAACTGGCGACGACTAAACGCTAGAAATTATTGATAGATAAAAAATAATGGTGCTTAGCGGCATTTCCCAGCGCCTAAATTACGGTCGGACATCTGATGAAAATGTACGTGGAGATAACTTTTTTCTTTTGCGCCAAAAGAAAAAGTAAATCTAAAGAATTAAAAAAAAATGTATAAACCACATCTAAAACGTGAAGGGAGTTTTTATGCGGGAACTTTTAGAAATTTTAGAAGGCAACGCGAGAATTTCAACTGCCGAGCTTGCCTCAATGTTGCAACGCTCTGAAGACGAAATTAAAGAGCAGATCGCCTTGCTTGAACAAGAAAAAATTATTATGTCGTACACCACGCTTGTAAACTGGGAACGTTACGGCGAAGAATTAGTAACTGCGGTTATCGAAATAAATTTGACGCCGCAACGTGAAGTTGGTTTCGACGCGCTTGCAGAAAGAATTTGCCGCTTTGATGAAGTTCGTACCGTCTACCTTATGAGCGGAAATTTTGATTTGCTTGTAGTAGTGCAAGGTAAATCGCTTAAAGAAATTTCAAACTTCGTAGCGACGCGCCTTTCAACAATCGAAGGCGTTACGCAGACGCGCAGTCATTTCCTGCTGAAAGAGTATAAAAAAGACGGCATCATCTTAGAAAATACCGAGCAGGATAGAAGGCTGGTGATTGTACCTTGACTTGGAGCGAAAAACTTAGCACTTCAGTTCAATCAATCGCGCCTAGCGGTATTAGAAAATTTTTTGACATTGCCGCGCAGATGGACGACGTAATTTCACTTGGCGTTGGCGAGCCTGACTTTATAACCCCTTGGTCGATTCGTGAAAGTTGCGTCTACGGTCTTGAACGCGGTTACACAAGCTATACTGCTAATCGCGGAATGCCTGAACTTCGCAACGAAATTTCGCGCCATTACAATCGGCTTTATAATCTTGATTACAATCCCGACACGGAAATTTTAGTAACCGTTGGCGTAAGTGAAGCGCTTGATATTGCACTACGCGCCGTCTTGAATGTTGGTGACGAAGTTTTAATCCCCGAGCCTTGCTACGTTTCATATCAAGCTTGCACGATTTTAGCTGGCGGCGTACCTGTTCCCGTTTCAGCTAAACTTGAAAATGAATTTCGCATTACGCCTGAAGAACTTGAACCGCATTTGACGCCTAAGACTAAGGCAATTTTAATCGGTTATCCCAACAATCCAACTGGTGCGATTATGGAACGACGTGACTTGCTTAAACTTGCCGAGTTTGCCGAAAAGCATGACTTGATTGTCATTTCCGACGAAATTTACGGCGACTTGACCTACGAAGGCGTCCACGAATGTTTTTCAGCTTTACCGAAAATGCGCGACAGGACAATTTTGTTGAACGGTTTCAGTAAAGCTTACGCAATGACTGGCTGGCGAATTGGCTACGCTTTAAGCAACGCAGACTTTATCGGCGCTATGACGAAAATTCATCAGTATACTATGCTTTGCGCTCCGATTACCGCGCAGGTTGCCGCGATTGAAGCTTTAAAGCACGGCGAAAAGTATATGAAAAAAATGGTTGCTGAATACGATAGACGCCGTAATTTAATTTACGACGGACTGAATAAGTTGGGCTTAAAATGTTTTGAACCGAAAGGCGCGTTTTACATCTTCCCCGACATTACGTCAAGCGGTATGACTGCGGAAGATTTTGCAGAAAAACTTATTCGCTCTGAACGTGTGGCGCTTGTACCTGGAACTGCATTCGGCGAATCTGGCAAAGGTCATGTACGCTGTTCATACGCTACGAGTATTGAAAAAATTTCCGCCGCGCTAAAACGCATTGAAAAGTTTTTATTGAGTAGTCAATAGTTAGGTGGAGTTAATAA
>CAMJAZ010000352.1 GCA_946403735.1 uncultured Selenomonadales bacterium | reverse complement strand
TTAGCTCAGTTGGTAGAGCAGCGCATTCGTAATGCGCAGGTCGTCAGTTCGAGTCTGACTACCAGCTCCATAAGAAATTAACGCCTCGAAAGATTTTTTCGGGGCTTTTATAGTGTCAAAAATTATGATGACGGTTCAATTTTTAGCATATAGAAAAATTTTTGACGCTACAATAAATTTTTGCCGTAAAATTCGCGAGTGTTGCGACAATTAATAATAGTATTTTCTCCGCGTTCAAGCGCAATTAAGCCAGTGCGAATGACTTCTAAAATTCCGTACGGTTTCAGCAAGCGTAAAAAGGCAGTAACTTTTTCATCATTGCCAGTAATTTCAAAAATCAACGTCGTAGTTTGTACGTCGACAACGTGAGCGCGGAAAAGTTCAGCCAATTTCAAAACGTCAAGTCGTTTATCTTCGTCAGCTAAAACTTTTATCATAGTCATCCCGCGCGTAACTGCCGTTTCTGAATCAAGCCGTTGCACTGCTTTAACGATTGGCATTTTTTCCAACTGCTTAATCATCTGTTCGATTAAATTTGCTTCGCCGTGAACAACAACAGTTATTCGCGAAAATTCTGGTGACTGCGTGACGCCGACTGATAAGCTGTCAATATTAAATTCGCGGCGGCTAAACATACTTGCTACCCGTACTAAAACGCCTGGCTGATTTTCAACGTAGACTGATAAAACGTGTTTCATCAAAATTTCCTCCAAAAAATTTTCAAAAATAATATCACGCGCCGCCTTAACTTTCAATAAAAAATTTTTTTAGAAATTGTCCCATTGGGGGCTATACAAACAAAAATTTTCTGCTACTCGTTGTAGAAAAAATTATTTTGCGCTGTAGCCTTCCACAAAAATTTTCTGAAATTGACGCTATAAAGCTTGATAAATTTGACGCCTTGTATTAAAATTTGTAGCGATTAATTTTGAAACATTGTAAAAATTTTTGTAATGAGCAACGCAGGAAATTTTATCATTTCGCATTCCTCATTACGAATTACGCATTAACAAAGGGAGCGTGTTTTTAGTGAAGAAAATCGTTTTACTGTGCGCGGCAGGAATGTCGACAACCATGCTCGTTAAAAAAATGCAGGAAGCGGCGGCGGCTGAAGGTCTTGAATGCACCATTACCGCTTGTGCACAACCTGAAGCTAAAGAAAAAGCGTCTGATGCTGATGCAATTTTGCTTGGTCCGCAGATTCGTTTTGCTAAGGCAAAAGTTGAGGAAGCTTGCCCCAACGTTCCAGTTGAAGCTATCGACATGAAAGTTTATGGACGTATGGACGGCAAAGGCGCTCTTGAAGTTGCTAAAAAACTTATGGGAATGTAAAAGCTAATCAAAGCGAGGTAAATTTCTATGGAAAATCTCGAACTCACAGCTTTTCAAATAATTTCCGCAGTCGGTACAGCGCGTAGTTCATACATTGAGGCGATTCAAAAAGCTAAGGAAGGCGATTTTGAAGGTGCTGAACAACTTATCAAGGAAGGCGATGAGATGTTCATTGAAGGGCATCACGCACATGCGGGACTGTTGAAAATTGAGGCTGATAAAGGGCAAGGTAGCGCGGTTAGCTTACTCATCATGCACGCCGAAGATCAGTTGATGAGTGCCGAAAGTTTCAAGACTATTGCGGTTGAATTCATTGACGTTTACAAGCGGCTTTTAAAACTTGAAAAATAAAATTTCTGTACAAAAGATTTTAAAGGCGACGGAGTTTCAAACTTCGTTGCTTTTTTTATTTCAGAAAAGCGTTTAGTAATTTTTAAGTTGATAAATTTTTTTTATTTTTAAATAAACTACTTTTTCTTTGGCGCAAAGAAAAAGTAGCAAAAAGAAACATGCCCGCAGAAATCGCATCACGCGATTTGCGCGGGCGGGCGCGCGTCCTTGCGCGCCCCTACTTTTCAACTTTACAAAATAATTTCTAATAAAAAATTTCGCCGTTAATGATTGTACGCTTGACGTTGAAGTTTTCGTCGAAGATGACAAAGTCAGCCGCCTTGCCAACTTCGATTGAACCAACTTTGTCAAAAATTTTTAATTCCCGCGCAGGATTTTTCGTCACCAGTTCGACAACTTCAGGGACATTCCATTCAGCATTGCGCGAAAAATTTTTCACAACGTCAATTATCTTCGCCACGCTACCGACAATCGTTCCGTCTGCAAGCGTTGCCAAATTTCCATTGACGAAAATTTTTTGTCCGCCAAATTCAAATTCACCGTCACCAATTCCGCAAGCTCGTACAGAATCCGTTATCAAAATAATTTTATCGCGTGACTTAGTCTTAGCAACAATCTTCTGCGCGGCTGGATGTACGTGAACATTATCAGCTATCAGTTCAACAAAAACATTTGACGTAAGCGCCGCCCCAACAATTCCTGGCTTTCTATGATGTAAGCCACTTTGCGCGTTGAAAAGATGTGTCACGTGATTGGCGCCGTGCTGAATCGCTTGCAAACTTTCTTCGTACGTAGCGGCACTGTGACCAATCGACACGATAATATTTTCTGCGCGGCAAGCGTCAATAAAATCAAAGCTCAGCAATTCTTCTGGCGCAATCGTCACAATTTTAATCACGTCGGCAAATTCGGCGAAAGTTGAAAAATCTGCGCGGCGAATAAATTTTTTATCTTGCGCACCGTTAAATTTTTCGTTGATAAATGGACCTTCAAGATGAGCGCCTAAAATTTTTGCGCCGTTCGACGACGTACTTTTAGCACGAATATTTTTCAGCGCGTGTTTAATTCTGTCAATGCCCATTGTCATAGTGGTCGGCAAAAAACTTGTGACGCCTGTTGACGGCAGAAAATTTTTCATACCGTCAAGCGCGGCAATATCTTCATCCATAGCGTCAAAGCCGTTGCA
>CAMJAZ010000351.1 GCA_946403735.1 uncultured Selenomonadales bacterium | reverse complement strand
CCACAATATCATTGTAAACCGTAGCTTTTGAAAGTTCCCGCGCGTGATTCCACAAACTGATTCGCGGGTCGTCGTCCTCAAAATAATCAATGCTTTCAACATCTTCCTTTGAAAGTCCGCTAATCGCCATTGCGCGCTGGGTTATTGCGTCGTCAATCTGTTTCACAACATCTGCGTTGAATTGCGGCATATAATTTTGTGGTTCAGTTTGAGGAGGTGGATTTTGTTGTTGGTAATTTTGCGCTGAAAGGTCGCCGTAACGTTCACGATAAGCCGATAACTGTTGCGCTATTTCGTTTTTTTGGTCAAGCGTTTCTTTAAACCTTTTGTACGGTACTGACGTTTCATTTTCAGATTCAGCAGGAGGAGTAGGCGCAGGATTTTCAGCTGGTGGTTCATTTTGCAGAGCGGCTTTTGCCATTATGTCACGCGCTATATCTTCTGGAACTCCTGCCAATTCTTTCGGTATCGGCGGTAAATCTTCTTTTGATTCTTCAACTGCGCCGTCGAGAATATCGCCATAATTTTTTATTTCTTCGTCTGCAAAGTTTTGAATATCGAATTGCATTTTGATAACTCCTTTAATTTTTCACCGCGTTATAAAGTGCCGTCAACGCATTATAAAAATCATTTGGATTTTGTACGCGCTTATTGTTCAAGTCCTCAATGCCTTTCAAGCCGAGCCGTACTAAGCCGATTTTAAATTCTTCAAGCAACGTTTCAAGTTCAGTATTTGGAATTTTTGGCGTTTCGTTAAATTCAAGCGCGTCTGTTTCAAATTTTTTAGCCATAATCTCACCTTAATTGAAAAGTTCGTCAATATCGGCTTCCGTAGCGATTGACGACGCAAAAGGTATGAATCCATCCGCCGAATTGTACGTGTACAAACACTTTCCGCCGCCTTCAACGTCGATATAAAGTTTGCCGACTTCGCCTGTAACTTCAGTTGAAGTTTTAACGCCTGCATTGTCTGTAAAATATTTTGTCTGTGAATTTTCCGTGACAACGTGAATAGGAATTACGCCATTATTTTGCACTGCGTCTGCTTTAATTTTGCCGTTCGCGTCGACGTAGTTTTCAATCGCCATAAATTTATTTTCATTCGCGGCGTCCTGTTTCGTCTTGAAAAGCGCCAGTAAATCTAAAGTTAAATATTTCGCCATTTTGCGTTCCTCCTAAAAAATAATTTCGATTGAATGCGGTACAAGTTTGTAGACGGTTTCAAATTCGCCGTTTTCAAGTGGTTGATTAAATTCGTTTACAGCAAGCTTGACGATATGACGTTCAGGGTCTTTGTAAATTAAAGTTTGCTCCGCAATGAACCAATGCGTAATGCCTTTTGCAACTTGACTGCCAACATAAATAAGCGGTTTATAACCTGCGCCAGTGATACCACCTTCAATAGCACACCACGCCGACGCCGCCTTCTGCGGCATTTTGTCTAAACCTTTGAATTCTTCAAGTGTAATTCCACCAAGTAACCTTGCCATTTTCCATTCCTCCTAAAAAATTAAGGACAAAGGAAATTGAATCCTCTGCCCTTATGAAAATTTATATTTTAAAAATTTTAGCTATTAGTAAAAAGTGCCTCAATCTCAGCGGTAGGAACTGCGGAAATAGACGCCGCGTCCAAAGGAGTATAGCCAAGTGCGCTTGTAACGTTGCCGCTTGAAAGGCTAATCACTCCGTCATTTACGGAAATATTACTGCCGACTTGTACGACACCGCTTTGAACCGAACTTGCAGTGTTGACGCTAAAAGTTCCTGCGTTGTCGACGTTAATATTACTTCCCGCTTTCGCCAAGCCAATTTCTGAACTTGTTGCCGTAGCTACTGAAATGACGCCGTCCGCGATTGAAATATTACTGCCAACTTGAATAATTCCTTTTTCCTGCGCAGTTGCAACTTTTACGCTAACAGTTCCGTCTGCAACGTCGAGATTGTCTCCAACTCTCAAAACGCCACTTTGCGCCTTACTGCCAGTGTTGACGCTGAAAGTTCCTGCGTTGTCAACGTTAATATTACTTCCTGCTTTCGCCAGTCCAATCTCTGAACTTGTTGCCGTAGCTACAGAAATGACGCCATTTGCAACTGAAATGTTTGAGCCAACTTGGAGCAAGCCTTTTTCGTTTGCACTACCGATTTTAAGGCTAATAGTGCCATTGCTAAGGTCAATGTTGTTGCCGATTTTTACGACGCCTAAATCTGAATCAGTTGCCGTGTTTACGCTAATTGTGCCATTGTCGACGTTGATGTTATCGCCGATTTGTACTACGCCAAGTGAAGTTTTTGTTGCGGGCGTAGTTGACGCCGTACCGAGTTCATCTTTCGTTGCGTAAGTTTCGATAATAGCGTTACCGTTTGCGTCATTAATTGCCTTGTCAGCAGTGGATACCGCCGTTCCAATAGGCGCAAAACGTGAACCTGTGTAGCGATAACTGCCGTCAATCGTCGCGGCTAAGTCGACGTAGATTTTTCCAGCTTCACCAGTAATAGGTTTAGTCTTTTCTGCGTCTGAATAAAAAGTTACGACGCCTTCACTAACCGAAGTGTAACCTTCGATAACGTCATCAACGAAGGAAGGCAACTGTTCAGCCGTAACCTTGCCGCCTGAAAGTGACGCAAAACGCGTTAAGTTATAATCATCCTGCTTAGTTTTAAATGTTCTCAATCCTGCAATATCAACATAAGATACAGCCATTTTTAATCACTCTTTCTTTCTGTCATCAAATTGAAGTAAAAATTTATTTTGGTGTTTGAGCGAATCTTTAGAAACGCTAACCAAATAATGCGTAGGAGTTTCCTGCACCGAAAGTGGCGGCATAGGCGGTTTGCGCTGATGTGGGCAATGCTCACCAGAAAATAAATCGTCGTAAG
>CAMJAZ010000350.1 GCA_946403735.1 uncultured Selenomonadales bacterium | reverse complement strand
TAGTAGAGCCGAAAAATGAAGAAAAAAGATGCACGAATTTAAATGACAATCACATTTGAAAATTTTAAATCTATGAAAAGAGGTGACGTTTATGCCTAGCATTCAAAATAGTATTTTGGAAATTGCACAGCAAACCAGTATTCCCGCAATTTGGTGTGAAATTTTTGCGAAGGCTGTACAAGATGTTTCAGATAATCTTGGCATCGAAGTTGAGGCACATCCTGGCGGCAATGGACACTGCATTTTTGTTGCGCCTGTATTGGGTTTCCATTCAGAAGAATCAATTATAGACCTGATTAACTTCGCGGGATTTGATTATCAACGTGCTTGGCAACAGCAACCCGATCATAAATTTGCAATTTATACCGTTGTAGGAATAAAACGCTATTGGTTTAATCAGCAATTTTTTCCCAAACTCCAAAAGTATCCAAATTTAATTAAAATTATTGAAGATATTTACTCGCCATGTTATTTCGAACGCAGGATACGTTTTAACAAAAAACTAATTACATTTCATACTGCCATTAAAAATTACGATTCTCTTTCCGATTATCTCAACGACGTTATTTCAAGCGGAATTTATTTTAATCATGTGACGCCCGCTGATTGTATAAACAAACTTAAAAAAATATTCAGTACACTTGGCATAACACCCTTAAATGATGAGGCAAAGGCGGCGATAGGCAGATTAAGTAGATACCGCGTTAAAGAATATAATTGGCTGGAATATCTTCAAATATTCACCAAGCCCACAATGAGTTGTAGAAAGTTTCTTGCCCAAGATCCCGCGACAATTACTGAATTTAAACGGCAACTGGCTCAACACCTTATCGGAATGATTTTGCTTTACCTGATATACAGAGAAGATCCCAGCGTGGTCGAGAAGATTAAAAAGCTTATCGACAAAAGTCGTGTTATTTGAAAATTTTTCGACGAGAAAAATTTTTCCAATCTCTTTCAAAATTTTGGAAGAGATTTTTTTATTGAAAAAAATTTTGTGGTAAAGTTCAAGGCGTTGTGCTATTATTTATTTTATTGAAAAATTTAATGGAGGTAAAAAAATATGGCAATGATTGACAATGACGACAAAAATTTAGTGGAGAAAAAAATTTCTGGCGAAAACATTTTTGACGGTGTACTTTTGCACGTTCGCCGCGATGAAGTTGAACTTCCAAACGGTCATAATTCTGTACGTGAATGGATTGAACATCCTGGCGCGTCGTCGGTAATTCCGCTTTTGCCTGACAATCAAATTATTTTAGTCAAGCAGTACCGCTACCCCGTCGGACAAGTTACGCTGGAAGTTCCTGCTGGCAAGCTTGACCATAAAGACGAAGATCCGTTAATCTGCGCGGAACGTGAACTTTCTGAAGAAACTGGCTACACTGCAGGGAAAATTTGGAAGCTTACGACCATTGCAACTACGGTAGGATTTAGCAACGAAATTATTCATTTGTACGCGGCAACAGATTTAAAAGCTGGCAAGCAACACCCTGACGACGACGAATTTATTAACACGGTGAAAGTTCCACTTACTGCCGCCATGCAACTTGTTGAGACGGGAAAAATTATTGACGCTAAGTCTATCATTTCAATTTTAATGCTGGCTCAACAGATTTTTCATAAAAAATAGTTGGAAAAAATTTTTATAGAATGTAACTCAAATTTTATTTTATGAAATTGTCGTTTTTCATTACGCATTACGCATTAAGCATTCCTAATTAAAAACGACCGAAGGGAGTTTATAAATGTTAGATGATTTTGGAGGATTTTTAATTAGCGCAGTGGTATCGTTGCCAGGAATAATAATTGCAATGGTAATTCACGAATGGGCGCATGCACGAGTAGCTTACGCATTAGGCGACTACACGCCGAGATTAGATGGGCGTCTGACGTTAAATCCCGCCGCGCACGTTGATATATTCGGCTTGCTGATGTTGTTCATAGTTCATTTTGGCTGGGCTAAACCTGTACGAATCAACCCGAACAATTTCAGTAACCCGCGCAGAGATGACATTTTAGTTTCGTTGGCAGGTCCAATGTCAAATTTAATTATGGCATTTTTGACGCTGGTCGTATGGGTAATATTGCTTAGATTCGGTATACAAATGTCGGAAGGCGCCGCGTCCGTACTTCAACTAATTATGATTATCAACATAAACTTTGCCATATTTAATATGTTGCCAATCCCGCCGCTTGACGGTTCACAAATTTTGCGGAACTTGTTGCCTTACGAAATGTCGCGTTACTTTATGTACATTGAACGGTACAGCTTTTTGATTCTGATAATTTTCTTGATGACGCCGATTTTAAGTTATATCTTCGTACCGTTGCAAAGATTTATTTTAGGAATTTTCCAAGCGATTGTTGGAATATTTTTGTAAGCTGAGGAGAAATGATAGTGGAATTAAGTTTTGCAGAAATTTTAAAAACAATCGTCATTGGCGTTGTCGAAGGGCTGACGGAATGGCTGCCAATTTCTTCAACTGGTCATATGATCTTAGTTGACGAATTTATAAAGCTCAACGTGTCAAAAAGTTTTATGGATATGTTCCTTGTCGTAATTCAGCTTGGCGCAATTTTGGCAGTCGTCGTCTTGAACTTCAACAGATTAAATCCATTTTCGCCGTACAAATCAGTTGTGCAACGTAAAGAAACTGTTCAGCTGTGGTACAAAGTCATTGTGGCTTGCGTACCTGCCGCCGTCATTGGATTAGCTTTTAATGACTTTATGGAAGAACATTTAATGACCGCACCAGTTGTAGCGGGCGCGTTGATTTTTTATGGCGTACTTTTTATCATCGTGGAACATTTCAACCGCTACCGTACGCCGCGATATTATAAGCTTGAACAGCTGGACTACAAAACGGCACTGATAATCGG
>CAMJAZ010000349.1 GCA_946403735.1 uncultured Selenomonadales bacterium | reverse complement strand
ATAATCTGTAGCAAAATTTTTTAATAGGAGGTTTTATAAATGATTGAACTTACAAGGTTTAATTCTGAATCAAAAAAAATGGGCAAGTTTATCCTCAACGCTGATCATATTCAAACTATTGAGGAAACGCCTGATACGGTGATAACGCTGATGAATGATAAAAAAATTATCGTCGAAGAACCAGCTGAAGAAGTTGTACGCCGTGTTATGAAATACCGCCGCGCCTTAAAATTTTAATCGGAGGTAAAAATTATGGCTGAAGAAGAAAAGGAAGTTGAGTCTGGCGCAGAGGAGCCTAAAAAAAAGTCGCCGATAGTTTTAATTATCGTATTGGTAGTAGTTGGGCTTGTACTTGCAGTCGGAATTTCAACTTTCGTCATGAAACAGATGATGGCTGATGCGGCGTCGGAGGAAGACTTCGACGAAAACAAGCCGCATGATTCTGGAGTATTCATAAAACTTGGTGATCCTAAGGAAGGAATTTTAGTAAACGTTGGCGGTTCACGCAATGGAAAAATGTTAAAGACGAACATTATACTTGAAATGAATCCTGGCAAAAAATCCGTCATTAACGAGGAAACAGGAACATTCCAGCCTGATGCGGAAATAAAAGTTATGGACATTACGACGCAATTTTTACGTTCAGCAGCGCTTGAAGATTTTGACGCTCAAAAGCAAGCTGACTTGAAAAAGCAACTTAAAGAGGCGCTTAATGCTGAACTTGGAAATGCGGCTGTCTACGACGTTTACATTACAAGTTTTCTGCTGATGTAGTAGATTATGTTTCAGGTTTTAGGTTTCAGCGTTTAGTTTTGGAAGTCAATTTCTACTAACTACTGACTACTAAATACGTACTAAAAAGTGAGGCGAGAATATGCCGGGAGACGTAATGTCCCAAGCGGAGATAGATGCACTCCTAGCGGCAGTCAATAGCGGCGAAGTCGATACCGAAGAAATAAAAAATGAAGATACCCGCAAAATTAAAACTTACGACTTCAAGCGCCCTGATAAATTTTCTAAAGACCAAATACGCACTCTTTATATGTTGCACGAAAGTTTTACGCGCCTTTTGAATACGTACCTTAGCACGCACTTAAGAACCATTGTAAGTGTTGACGTTGCGTCTGTTGAACAGCTTACCTATCAAGAATTTGTGCAGTCAATGGCGAATCCCAGCGTTATCAGCGTTTTGGGCGTTCCACCACTTAAAGGCAACATAATTTTTGAAGTTGGTACAGACCTTGCCTTTGCTTTTATCGACAGAGTTTTTGGCGGCGACGGTAACACGGCAATGAAAGCGCGCGTGTTGACGGAAATTGAAGATGCGGTTATGCGACGTTTCATCAATGCGGCTATGGTAAACTTCAAAGAGGCGTGGGCGAATGTTGCGACGATAAATCCTTTCTTGGAGACGACGGAATCAAATCCGCAGTTTACGCAGATTGTTACGCCTAGCGAAATGGTTGTTATCGTCACGATACAGGCGAAAATTGGCGAAATTGAAGGTATGATGAATGTTTGCATTCCGTACCTTGTACTTGAACCGATTATGTCGAAGTTGACAACAACTTTCTGGGTAGCGTCGTCAATTTCTAAGGAAGATAGCGACATTCATTACGATATTATTCGCGAAAAGTTGAATAATACGCAAGTTCCGTTCGTCGTCGAAGTTGGCGAAGTACAAATTACCATTAAAGAATTTTTAACGCTTGGCTTTGGTGACGTACTGCAACTTAATACGAAGGTTAAAGATGACTTCCCTTGCCGCGTTGGCTCGAATGCAAAATTTTATTGCAGACCAGGAACTTTTGGCAAGCGAATGGCGGTACAAATTACGCGGGTAGTAAATCCTGATGAAGATGAGGAAGATCAGCCGCAATTTGAAGAAATGGAATATCAATAATTTCAGCAACTATAATCAATGAAAGGAAGTGACGCGCGCGGCATTTTTCAATACGCAATACGTAATTTAATTAGGAATTCGTAATTCGTAATTTTTAATTTTTAATTCTAAATTCTAAATTCTTAATTCGTAATGCGTAATGAGGATGTAAGCCGCGCAGGTTTTGATGAGTGATGAAATGCTTTCTCAAGCCGAAATTGAAGCACTTTTCAATGCGGCGGCGGCTGGCGATGACGACACTCCGTCAGATTCGGCTGAGGACAGTACACCGTCTAGTGATGTGCCACCACCTAGTGCACAAGACCTTGACGGAATTTTAAGTGACATAGAAAAAGATGCGCTCGGCGAAATTGGAAATATTTCAATGGGTAGTGCGGCTACTACTTTGTCGACGCTTTTAAATCATAAAGTTTCCATTACGACGCCTACAGTTTCCGTAGCAACTATGAGCGTGCTTAAGGAAAGTTATCCGATGCCGTTCATAATCGTTGAAGTTGGCTACACCGTCGGCATTGAAGGAAACAACGTACTGGCAATTCAAGCTAATGACGCGGCAATTATCGCGGACTTGATGATGGGTGGCGACGGTACTAACCCTGACACAAGTTTAAGCGAAATTCATATGAGCGCGGTCGGCGAATCAATGAACCAAATGATGGGCGCAGTTGCAACTAGCCTGTCACAAATGTTCAATAAAAAAATTGATATTTCGCCGCCTATCGTAAACCTTGTGGACTTTGGCAAGGAAGATGCTATCGACGAACTTATAAAAAATCCTGATCCAATTGTACGCGTTTCCTTCCGAATGGAAGTTGACGGCTTGATTGACAGCGAAATTATGCAGATTCTGCCGCTTAACGTTGCACAAGGAATGGTACGCGCTTTAATGGGCGGTGACTTCGATGAACCGTCTGCAGATTCCGAACCTGCACCTGCGCCAGCTCCTGAACCTGTTGCGCCTCCTTCACAAAGTGCCGCGCCGC
>CAMJAZ010000348.1 GCA_946403735.1 uncultured Selenomonadales bacterium | reverse complement strand
GAACCGATTCGTGAAAAAAATTTCAGCAACTTAGAAACATTGCCAGCAAGTTACGAATTAGCAACTAAAAACGCAAATGACAATCTCAAAGATTATACTGACGACGTGGAAGTTGCAAAGGACAAAAATTATAACGAGCTTGAAACATTACCTGCGGCGTATGAAACTATAACAAATTTGGCAAATTCTACGCTTACTGCGTACATTGAGGATATAGAGCCGAAAAGGGATATAAACTACGATGATTTGGACACGTTGCCAGCGCAGTTTTCAGACGTGGCTGATTCTATCAACACGGGATTAGACGGTATTGACGACGGCATAAAAAACTATCTAACCGAACATCACGACAACTACGACGAAATAATTCCGCATTATCTACCAGCGGCTCACGCATCAAATAAAGTTATTCACTACGTCGAACGCGGCAAAGTTACTGACGATTGGCAAGAAAATATGCACGAATCTATACATCTTGCCGTTGAAAGTTCTGTCGGAAAAATTATAAATGATCACGCTAAACGCGGCATTTTAAATTCATCAGTCACGAATCAAGCACTTTATGACATTGAACGAAATACGGCGGACGAAGTGGCGCGGCAATACCAGCAAAATATACAGACAATCGCGCAGTTAGCTGATACGCGCTGGAAAAATATTGAATCGGCATTGAACGATATGAAAATTGCTTACGACGGAATTTTAGGAAATTATTTGAACGGTGCAGGACAGCAGGAGCAAATAAAGCAGTGGCAGTTCAGCAATTTAAATGCGGCACTTTTGGGCAGGTTGCAATCGTACAATGCGCAGTTGCAAAATTATTTGCAGGCTACACAATCCGAAGAGCAGTTAGAGCAACAAATTTTCACAAACGGTATGGCTAACCTTAACAGTAATCTGACGGCAAGAAATAATCAGTTGCAAAATTTGTTAAATTCAATTCAGCAGGAAACGGCGCTAACTGGGCAGGTATACTCCAATATCACGTCAAGCCTTCACGAACAATTAGTGGTTTGGAGTTCACAAATTCAAAATTATTTGCAGGCAATACAGTTGCAAGAAAATATCACGGAACAGGAATATACGAATGCAACATCAAATTTGCACGAGCAATTAACGGTATGGAGTTCCCAACTTTCAGCGTATTTACAAGCAGTGCAACAGCAAGCGGCGATTGAAAATCAAGTTTTCGCAAATGCAACGGCTAATCTCACGAATCAAGCGCAAATTTTTAGTCAGCAAATTTCGGCATTTTTACAGGCTTTACAGCAACAGGCGGCAATTTCAGGAGAAATTTATAATAACGACGTTTCGTCTTTAATGAATCGGCTGAAAACTTTCGACGACCAGCTACACAATTTCCTTGCTACACTTCAGCAACAATATCAAATTGCAGAAAATATTTATCAAAACGGCACAAATACTTTAATGGACGACGCTAAAATCTACGACGACCAACTGCAAAATTACGTTGCGGCAACTCAAGCTTTACTGCAAACTCAAACTCAACGCGGTGAAAGTATTAATCGAATGTTGATGAATCAAGCTACAGTTTTCAATTATCAGTTGAACAATAAACTTCAAACTTTCCAGACAACCGCGCAGATGGACGCCAGCAGATTTAATAATTCACGTACCGCCGCGCAGGATAACCTTAACTATTTCGGCTCACGTTTTGCAAATTGGGCTACGACTTTAACTCAACAGGCGGCTAATTCAAATAGCGTCTACACTAACCGTACAAATACGCTGAATGCTAAAGACAGAATTTATCAAGAGTTAATTAAAAATCGGTACGACGCGCTAAATTACGATATGCGGACAGCGCTTGACGCTTACAACTTAATCGGTGATGCAATGATGAAAGGCAATCAAACGTTGGCGCAGATGATTCAGTCGTCACAATCGTGGGCAGGAAATGTTTTGAATTATCACGGGCAAAAGTGGGTACACAACATAGCGGCATTAAAATATATGTTGGAGATATTCCAAGCTCGGACAGGTGCATTAGGAGCGTGGAACAATACGTGGGGTTCAGCGTTCGACAATCTTGCGAAGGGAATTGCACTTGATACGGCGGCGCAGGAAGGCGCACAAAATCCAGCATTGCGCTTGTGGAATGCGTCGGTGGGCTTGAATCAATCGGCAACTGGCGTTTTGGTGTCAATGGCAGGACAAGGCACGCGAACTACGACGACGAAAGAATCGGGCGGCGACTTTTTCGGCGGATTATTTTCAGCGGCAACAACTGCACTTACAAACGGCTTGAGCAGTGGATTATTAACAGGCAATATGAGATGAAAGGAAGATTAAAATGGATGATATGTTTCAGAATTTATACACGCCAGAAGAAGTGGCGCGAATGAAGGCACAACTTGAACAAAGTTATCAAAATGCGGCAGTGCAAAATCAAAATTTAAATACGGCGGCAAATATGACAAAAAATTTAAATCCAATGGCGAATCTAGGAATGTTGCTCGGTACACTAGGCGGAAAATGGGCGGCTAATCAATACAACAACTTACAGCAAATACAACACGAAAAAAACATTGCACGAACAAATTGGCAAAATGCAAAAGAAAATGGGCTTTACAACGGCTTGATGAATTTGCCAGATTATCAGTTCAATCCATATTCGCCGTATGGTAGAAATCCTTTCAATTCTCAATCCAATTCTCAACCGTCGAATCCAGCGCCTTCAACGGCGTTAAATCCTCCGCCAACATTTTTTGCAAATGAAACGCCATATTACGATTGGCGCAACCAAAATTATTTGTCGAATAAAGTTACACGACCGCCGTATTTGTCGATTAGGTAGGAGGCGTAAAAATGGTACAGAATCCAGAACTTTTACGCGGTTTGCAAAATGCACAAAATGCGCCAGTGCAATATT
>CAMJAZ010000347.1 GCA_946403735.1 uncultured Selenomonadales bacterium | reverse complement strand
CAATCACCATTACGATACAGCAGATTATCATAAAATCGATGTGACGCTTGGTACGGAGGATGACTTCAAACATTTAGTTGAAACTGCGCGGTCAAAAGGTATTTCTATAATTCTTGACGGCGTATTCAGTCATACGGGCAGTGATTCAATTTATTTTAACCGTTACGGCAATTACAATTCAGTTGGCGCGTATCAATCGCAAAATTCGCCGTATCACGACTGGTACATTTTCCGCAATTTCCCAAATGACTATGAAAGTTGGTGGAACTTCGCGAACTTGCCGAATGTCAAGGAAGAAACGCCGTCTTACATGGATTTTATAATTCGTAACAGTGATAGCGTACTTCATCATTGGATGCGTGACGGAATTGCAGGTTGGCGCCTTGATGTTATCGATGAACTTCCAGCCGAATTTGCACAAGCTTTTTATTCTGAATTGAAAAAGATAAATCCCGATGCAGTAATGATTGGTGAAGTTTGGGAGGACGCGTCGAATAAAATTGCATACGGCGTCCAGCGTCAATATTTCTGCGGTTACGAAATGGATTCGTCGATGAACTATCCATTCCGCGAACATATTTTTGATTTTATTCTGGGCAAGATTGACGGTCGGACTTGTATGCGTCGACTTGAAAGTTTGCGTGAAAATTATCCGAAAGAAAATTTTTACGCGACGATGAATTTAATTGCGAGCCATGACATTTTGCGCCCAGTAACAGTTTTCGGTGAAGCGCCGTTTAATCCTCAAATGACGGAAACTGAACAGGTGAACTTCAAGCTTGACACAGAGGCAGAAAAACTTGGTAAAGCGCGGCTGAAAATGGCGGCGTTATGGCAAATGACGTATCCAGGCGTACCTTGCGTTTACTATGGCGATGAAATTGGCTTGCAAGGCTTTAAAGACCCGTCTAACCGTAGACCGTATGATTGGGAAAATGGCGACGCTGAATTACGTGAAACGTACAAAAAATATATTGCCGTCCGCAATGAAAATATAGTTTTGCGTACTGGCGAATTTTTACCGTTGCCTTCGTATGATGACATTGTTGCATATGCCCGCGTAATTCGTAATGGGCGCGACGTATTCGACCAAGAGGCGAAAAACGATGCGTACCTTGTGGCGTTCAACCGTTCGCGTTACGAAGAAAGATTTGTTTCATTCGATGTTAGCGACTTTGCAAACGGAATTTTTGTTGACGCCTTCGACAATACAAGACAGTTTCCAGTTAAGCGCAAGCGCGTAGAATTTAAGCTTAAACCTTTGGAAGGTGTTTTACTGCACCACGTACCGCAACAAAAACATTATGACCGCCGCGCAGGAATTTTATTGCACCCGACGAGCTTGCCTTCAAAATACGGCATTGGTGACTTAGGGCAAGAAGCCTTTGAATTTGTCGACTACTTGAAAGCGGCAGGGCAAACAATCTGGCAAATTTTACCATTAAATCCAGTAGGTTTTGGTTATTCGCCGTATCAATCGCCGTCAGCATTCGCGGGCAACCCAATGTTAATTTCGATTGACAAACTTATTGACGACGGTTTATTACAAGCAGACGACGTAAAAATTTCCAAGCCGTTCAAAACTTCACACGTAGAATTTGAGCGCGTTATAATTTTGAAGTCAGCGGCATTGAAAAAGGCGTTCAAAAACTTTAAAGCGCGTCTTGCAAGTGACGAAGGCTTAAAGGCAGATTTTGAAAAATTCCGCGCAGATAATTCATTTTGGCTGGAAGATTATGCATTGTTCACGGCGCTGAAAATAAAAAATAATGACAGCGAATGGACAGAATGGGACGACGATATTAAACAGCGTGACGCGGCGGCGTTGAAAAAAGTTGCGGCGACGTTGACTGATGAAATTTTGTACACGGAATTTGAACAATACATTTTCAGCGTACAATGGCAAAAACTTCACGCCTATGCGAATGAACGCGGCGTACAAATTTTTGGCGATATGCCGATATTCGTTGCTGGCGATAGCGCGGACGTTTGGGCTAATCAAAAATTGTTTCAGATTGACGAAGATGGCAGAGCTAAAAAAGTTGCAGGAGTTCCGCCCGATTATTTCAGCCCAACTGGTCAACTTTGGGGCAATCCGCAGTACGATTGGGACGCAATGAAGGCTGAAAATTATCATTGGTGGAAATTGCGTTTCAAGCAAATTTACAAAATGATTGACATTGTACGCATAGATCATTTTCGTGGCTTTGAGGCGTACTGGTCGGTTGACGGCGACGCGGAAAACGCTATAAAGGGCGAATGGGTAAAAGGTCCTGGCAAACCTTTCTTCGACGCGGTGAAAAAAGAATTGGGCGATATGCAAATTGTTGCTGAAGATTTAGGCTTTATCACGAATGAAGTTGAAGAATTGCGGCAGGAATGCGGTTTTCCTGGCATGAAGATTTTGCAGTTTGAATTGGCGTTCAATGAAGACGGACGAATTGGATTTATGGCGCCTGAAAATAGTATTTCGTACACTGGCACGCATGATAACAATACGGTTGTCGGCTGGTTTATGGAAGACGTTGACAATTTGAGTAAGGCGACAATCGCGGCGTTACTTGGTGCAGACCCGCGCAGACCTGATGACGTTTGCCAAAAGTTGATTGAGTTTGCCTACGCGTCTGATTCGCGCTTTACAATTCTTCCAATGCAAGACGTTTTGAAACTTGACAGCAAAAGCCGTATGAATACGCCTGGCACTGTTGGTACGAACTGGGGCTGGCGGCTTAAACCAGATTATAAACTTGATGCAGAGGCTGGCAAATTGAAGGCACTTTGTCAAAAATATTTGCGGTAACTTTAGTAAGTAGATTTTAGGGAGTAGGGAGTAGGGAGTAGATTTTTATTTCCTACTCTTTCATTCCGCAGGAGGTTATTAAAATGTCAGCGGCA
>CAMJAZ010000346.1 GCA_946403735.1 uncultured Selenomonadales bacterium | reverse complement strand
AATTCAACGCTGATGTTGTAGCTTGCGAAAGATTTTGTGAAATTCGCGGAGAAAATGTTCGTGTCTGCGGTTATCCTAATTTCAAATTTGTTGAAAAACCTACATTGGTGAGTGATGATTTAGCCGAACGTGCTTTAGAGTTAAATAAAAAAAATTTTGTATACGCTCCCTGGTCTAAATTTATTTACAGAAATTTTTTACTGGAAAAGAAACTTCGATTTTTGAATATGATGGGTGAAGATGCATTGCTTACTTGGTGCTTAGTTTGTTCTGCTGAAAGATATGTAAGAATTCCTAACGTTACGTACTTGTACCGCATACACGATCAATCACAATTCAACCGTAAAGATGATGTTTTGAAAGTTATTAATAAATGGATGAATGCGCTGACACAAGGTTTTAAATACCTTGATGATTTTTTGAATAAAATAAAATTTTTTCAAACGCATTTAGACGCAAAATATTTAGTGCTAGATGCTTTAGTCAAAGAATTTACAGCGTACTTTATCCCCATTTACGCGCAAGTTCCAGCTTATCAACTTGATATTACTATTCGTCAAGAACTCGAAAGTGCAAAAAATAAAACTGGATTGATGGCATTTCTTTTCAGTCGAATGAACGTTTTAAGTGTAAATTTAATTCAGCGTGAGCAAATGATTCAGCAACTTCAACAAACTAAAAGTTAGTACTTAAAAATTCTTAGGAGGTTATACAATGAAAAAAATTACCCTTATTAAAATGCAGGGCTGTCCGTACTGCGCCCAAGCTTTTGCCGCGATTAAAGAGCTTAAAGCGGAATATCCCGAGTTCGCTAACATTGAAGTTGAGATTGTCGACAAGCACGAAGATATTGACCGCGCTAAAGATTTTGCGGACAAATATTATTATGTGCCGAGTATGTTTATTGACGGCGAGAAAATGTACGAAGCGTCACCTGGCGAAAGTTACGGCGAATGTTTGTTGAACGTCAAAAAAGTTTTTCGCGCGTCAATGTAAAATCTATCTAAGTCACAGCAGGGGAGATGAAATTTTATGCAAGAAAATTTTTTCGTAGCAAGTTGCGTTTTTACTGAAGAATATCCCGAGCTTAGCCAAAAAATTCAGCGCTACGTTGCAGAACGTTTCAACTTCCCCATAATTCGTTGTTGCGTGGCGAATTATAAAGTTGCTGACTTTGAAGAGCGTATGCCTGCGTGGTATCGTGACGAATGGCGCGGCGTTGAACATTACAGAAAATTTTCTGCGGGAAGTACGATGATTTCACTTTGTCACAACTGCGCGGCGATTTTTGAAGAGCGGCATCCCGATATTAACAGGAAGTCACTATGGGAATTGATTTTGGACGATGATAAATTTCCATACCCAAACTTTCACGGCGAAAAAATTACGATTCAAGATTGCTGGCGACAAAAAGAAAATTTCACGGAACAAAAGGCAGTTCGTGAAATTTTACGTCGTATGAATATTGAATTTGTTGAGCTTGAAGAAAATTTTCAGCGTACAAAATTTTGCGGCTATTCATTGTATCAGACTCAACCGCCGCGTAACCCTAAACTTGCGCCGAAAAGATTTTTGTACGGTGCGCAGGGACTTTTTCAAGAATATTCTGCAGAGGAAAAGAAAACTTTAATGGTAAATCATTGCGCCCAAATTCAGACTGAAAAAGTTATCGCGTACTGTCATTATTGTGTACGCGGCTTGAAACTTGGCGGCAAAAATACTTTTCATCTTGCAGAAATTTTATTTGACGCTTGAATTATTTAGCGGCGATAACTTCAATTTCGCAAAGTGCGCCAGCTGGTAAATCCTTCACGGCAACGCAACTCCGCGCAGGTTTGCTGACAAAAAATTTTTCGTAAACGGCATTGAAAGTTTTGAAGTCCGCAATTTCCGCTAAAAAGCAAGTTGTTTTGATGACGTTGGAAAAATTTGTACCTGCCGCGTTCAAAACTTCGCCAAGATTTTTGCAACACTGTTCAGCCTGTCCAGCAATATCCGTCGCAACAATTTTTCCCTGCGCGGGATCAATCGCAATTTGTCCCGACGTATAGACAATGCTGTTATGTTCAATCGCTTGACTGTACGGACCGACTGCCGCAGGTGCTTTATCCGTGTGAATAATTTTCATAAAAAATTCCTCCTTAAAGGTGATATGATGAAAAATAATTTTGTAAAAATTTTTGCCTTGATGATTATCACGTCGCTAAGTATTTTTTGCGCAGGTTGCTTTCAAGGCGAATCAAATTTGACGATTGACGATGACGGCAAAGTCACGCTGAAAAGTGAAATTATGGGCGTGCCTGTTATGCAAGACGTTATCGAAGGTTTCAAAAATGATATGGAGCGCGGACATTTCGTCACGGAAGTTGCGCCTATTTCCAATGGAAATTTATCTGGCTACAGAATCACGACGCAATACGCTAATATCGAACAGTTCGCCGCGCAGAATATCGAACTTTTCAGCAGTTCCGCCAAAAGTAAAGGCATTCAGCAACGCAAAGGTTGGTTTTTCGACTCTTACAACTTCGACTTCATTGAAACTGCGCCTGAAGATAGTGAAGAATATCTCGACAATCCGATTGTTCAATCTATGATGCCGCAAATTAAATTCGACATGGTGATAAATCTTCCCTACGCGGCGGAAAAAAATAATGCTCATAATGTTAGCAACGAAGGAAAAACTTTGTCGTGGAATTTAACGTCGTCCATTACAAGCGGAAAAGATATTTCAATGCAAGCGCAGTTTAAAATTTGGCACAAAGGCAAAGTTGCTGTGACTATTGTTGCAATAATTTTACTTTTGGGCGGCGCAATTTACTTTTTCCAGAAGGCGAAAAATTATTCAGAAGATGAAGGCGAAGCGGCTAAAAATTTAAAGTTTATGCAAATCTGCGCAGGTTTA